>ONSK01000214.1 GCA_900320455.1 uncultured Erysipelotrichaceae bacterium
ATATCCTTGCCGATCAGATGCAGATCAGCCGGCCAGTATTTCTTGTACAGGTCGCTGTGATTGCCGTCTGCGTCATAGCCGAGACCGGTAATATAGTTGCTTAACGCGTCGATCCATACATAGATGACATGTTCCGGATCAAACGGTACGGGAATGCCCCACTTGAAGCTGGTTCTGGATACGGAAAGATCCTGCAGACCCGGCTTGAGGAAGTTGTTGAGCATCTCGTTCTTTCTGCTTTCCGGCTGAATGAATTCCGGATGATCCTCGATATACTGAATCAGCTGCGGAGCGTACTTGGACATCTTGAAGAAGTATGTCTCTTCCTGTGTCGGCTTGACATCACCGCCGCATACCGGACATTTTCCGTCTTCTGTCAGCTGGCTCTTTGTATAGAAAGCCTCGCATTCCTGGCAGTACAGACCTTCATAGGATCCCTTGTAGATATCGCCCTTGTCATAGAGCTTCTTGAAGATCTTCTGTACCTGCTTTTCATGATAGTCGTCGGTTGTGCGGATGAAGTGATCATAGGAAATGTTGACGCAGTCGAACTGTTCCTTGATGACAGAGGAAACCTGGTCAGTGAACTGCTTCGGTGTCATGCCGGCAGCTGTTGCCCTCTCTTCAACCTTCTGTCCGTGTTCGTCTGTTCCTGTCTGGAATCTGACGTCGTAGCCTGTCAGTCTCTTGTGACGGGCAATGCTGTCAGCCAGTACGATCTCATACACGTTTCCGATGTGCGGCTTGCCTGATGTGTAGGCAATTGCCGTCGTAATGTAATAAGGTCCTTTGTTTTCCATTTCGTGCTTTACCTCCCTGTATATAAAAGACGTCCCAAATGAAAGGACGTCTTGCACGCGATACCACCTTTGTCTTGTCTGTATATACAGACCTCTCTTTGTTATAACGGACGTCTCCGGGTCAGTCTTTCCTCTGACCGGCTCCGAGGCCATCTTCATCCATCTCTTGAAACAGGCTCGCATCACCCGCCTGCTTTCTGCATTCTCCTGATGAATTACTTTTCTCTTCACAGCTTTTGCATGACTTATTATAGAACGCCGGAACACGTTTGAAAAGTGTTGTTTACTCCGGTTTCTTCGGCGTCTGCTGCTTGGCCGTGAAGTATTTCTTCAGGAACTGCTCGATCAGTTCCTTCGGGCCGTCCGCCATCTTGGCAACCTTGCTGTGATCGCTGGTGTAATACGATGTTCCGTCAAAGAACGTCGTATCGAAGTTGTTGTTTGTCGCTTCAAGAGGAGCGAACATCGTGAATCCGAGAAAATAGTTTACAGCATTGATATCCAGGAAATCCAGGACTGTCGGCACCATACAGATGGAGTTTCTGCCTTCCGCATCGAATTCATCCGGTTCCACGCCGTTGTACCAGATGAACAGCGGAATGCGGTCCATTTCCGGATTGACCTTTGCCGGGAAGGCATTCAGATATTCCGCGTCGCTGTAGGAAGCGTGGTCAGTTGTGAAGATCACAACCGTGTTATTTGCCAGCTCGCTGTTTTCCAGCTTCTCCATGAACTCTCCGAAGCATACGTCCAGGTTGTGGAACTTGTTCAGGCAGTGGTCCGTACCGTCACCGAAGTGGTTGGACGGCGGATTGATCGAGACATGTGTTGCGAATGTATAGACTGCGGTGAAGAACGGTTCACCTGTCTCAGCCTGTTTCTGCATCGTATCAAATACCAGGTCATATGTTTCGGTATCTTCCAGATACTGCTTTCTGGATCCGTTCGGACTGGAGATGATTTCATCGAATCCCATGTCTGTCAGATACGATGTGAAATGCATGTTGTTCGGTTCGGAATTGATGAAGGATGTGTGATATCCCTGTTCCTTCATGACATCCTGGATGGATACCAGAGTGTTCTTGTCATAGTTGCCGAGCTGATAGCCGGAATAGAGCTGTCCGCTGATTGCCCTGTATGTCGCGAATGTGTGGTTGAAGTAGTTCTTGAAGTTCAGAGACTCCTTCTGGTACTTCTTCACATTCGGCATGATATCTCTCTTGTCATCAATGACATTCTGGGAAAGCCCTTCCGTAAAGATCAGAAGGACATTCGGCTTTTCTTCAAGAACAGCCGGCTTGGAATAGAAGTTCTCCAGACCTTCGCGGTAGAAATCCAGCGTGACGTTTTCCTCATCGGTTGTTTCCGCCGCAAGTTCCTCCATCATCTCCTGGTTCTTCTTCACGGAAGAATACAGATCCGCAGCGCTGTAGAGCGGTGAGAATCCGGGACCGAAGGCCATTGTGACGATTAGCTCTCCGCAAAGGAACAGGGAGAGCAGACCGGACGGGGAAATATGCTTTAAGCGGAACGGATGCACCGGAAGCAGCGTGAACACCGCCACCAGAGCAATCAATACTCCATAGGCGCCTGCCCTGCCGGACAGCGCTTCGATGGAATCGGTATTTTCCAGCATGACTGTTGTCACATAGGTTCCTGAGTAATACAGGAATCCGCACTGGATGTTGAATAATATAATCAGAATATCATTGACGATCTGACCGATATATCTGTTCTTTCTGACCAGTGAATCTGACAGGAAGGCAATGGCGCCGAGCTCCAGCAGACACATCCAGAAATATTTGATATCTCCTGCCGTCTGATAGGCAAGATATGCCAGTACAATGGAGAAACCGTATTTCAGGATATCGGTGAGAATCGTATCCTTCCACCATCCCTTTCCGAAGTATTTCTTCTTCTCAGGAACGATCTTTTCCTCTTTCGGTTTCTTCGGTTCAGGCTTTCTGACAGGTGTCTGTGCCGGCACCGCAGGCTTTATCGTCTCAGCAGGTTTTTTCACTTCCGGTTTCACGCCGGTCTGACGCTTTTTCGGCTCCTGTTTTTTCTTCGCGGACTGCTGTACAGACTGCGTTACAGGTTTCTGCTGCGATTTCTTTTTCTGATACTGTTTTTTCTTACTGTGTTTCTTTTTCTTAGACATGTTGTTCCTCACAGGCGAGGTTGATTATAGCACAAGCGTGTGAACTTGCATCTTTTGATATTCTTCATTTTTTCTTATTTTGCACAGTGAAAGCGCTTCATGAACAAAAAGTGACAGATGATCTGTCACTTTGCGGGTCTTGTCGCGAGATATTCCTTATCTC
>ONSK01000111.1 GCA_900320455.1 uncultured Erysipelotrichaceae bacterium
ATGCACGTAAAGAGACAATGCTCTGGCACGGTCATATTGATACGGTCGGCATCGACGATTTCGTCGCCGCAAAACCCTATGCCTTTAATCCGGATGCCTTGATGAACTATCTGAAGAATACGGATCTGCCGGAAGATGTCAGGAAGGATCTGGAATCGGGAGACTGGATGTTCGGCAGAGGATCCTGCGATATGAAGAGCGGCGATGCCGTCTTCATAGGACTGCTCGAAGAGATCAGTTCCCACCCGGAACAATTGTCAGGCAATATCCTGCTCTCACTGAATCCGATGGAAGAATCCCTGCAATTGGGTATTCTTTCCGCCCTGGACGTGTTTGAGGAATGGAAGGAAACATACGGTCTTTCCTACCAGCTTGCGGTTAACAACGACTATATCTGTCCGCTGTTTGAAGGCGATACCGTCAAGACGCTGTATACCGGCGTTGTCGGAAAGGTACTGCCCTGTGTGTATATCCGCGGCAGGGAAACCCACGTCGGCCAGTGCTTTGAAGGCTTTGACGCATCCCTTGCGGCCGCGAAGCTGACAGATCAAATCACATTGAATACTGATCTTTGCGACGGGTATGAAGGGGAGTATACGATGCCTCCCAGTGTTCTCAAGATGAAAGATCTCAAGGGAACATACAATGTGCAGACAGCCTGCGAGGCATTTGTCTATTTCAACTGGTTCCTGCATAACGCGCCGATCTCTTCCGTGATGAAACAGCTGCGCGCGATCACAGAAGACGTGATGGCTGAAACACTGCGCAAAACACAGCTTTCGTCAGAAAAATTCACTGCATTTTCCGGACAGAAGACAGGAATGATCAGAACCGGCTACTCCGTAATGACCTATGAGGAGCTGAAATACAGAGTCCTGAAGGAAACTGGCTGCACGGAAGAAGAGCTGCAGAAGGAAGAAACAGATATCATCGCGGAAGAAAACGGACGAGGCACGGATCTCAGAGAAATCCCTGTTGCCCTCATCCGCAGACTGCTGGAGCGTCTGAATGTGAATGAGCCGTGTGCCGTGCTGTATTACGGCGCGCCGATCTGTCCGCACAACACCCTGCAGAAGGAAGATGAGGTCATCATTGAAGATCTGAAGAAGATTACGGAAACAGTCTCTGCTATGACAGGAGATTCATACAGACTGATGAAATTCTTCCCGTCACTCTCTGACAGCAGCTATCTCAGAATCGATGATGATGAGGAATCTCTGCAGTCATGGAAAAACAGCTTCCCGGGACTGGGAAAGCTTTACGATGTGCCTCTTGATCAGATCAGGCGTCTGAATATCCCGGCAGTTGATTTCGGCTGTTATGGAAAAGATGCCCACAAGAGATATGAAAGAGTCAATCTGCCGTATACATTCAAAACACTTCCCGTACTGATCAGGGAAACGCTCAAATACTATCGCTATCTGGAGGATTGAATATGTCACGCATCAAGACAGTCAGAGAATTTGTCGAAGATAAATTATCCGATATGCCCAAGGGCAAACGGTACAAGGCACTGGCGCATCTGAACGGTGTTTCTCTTGCGGCAGGCATCATCGCGAAGAAAAGAGGAGAGGACATAGAATGCGCCTGCATCGCTGGTCTTCTTCATGACATGTATGCCTACACCAGCGGCACATATGATGATCATGCCCGCTTCGGTGCGGAGCTTGCCGGAAAATACCTGGACAAGCTGAAGATCTGCACGGAGAAAGAAAAGGAAATGATCATGTCTGCCATCCGGAATCATGACGACAAGCAGAATGTTGATTCTCCGTTTGATGAGGTGCTGAAGGACGCTGACATCGTGCACCATACGATGGCAGATCCTTCCAAGCCGGTAAAGGAAAAGGAACAGGCAAGATACGAGGCACTGCAGAAAGAATTCGGTTTCTGAGTCATGGGATGATCCATGACTTTCTTTTTATGCTGTGTTATCATGAATTCGTTAAATTATCACGAAAACGTGAGAAAGAGGTTATATGGCAGTCAATTACAGAAAGCTGTTCTACCGGCTGATTGATGAGAATATGACGCCTGGCGAACTTGCCAGAAAAGCAGATGTCAGTCTGAATATCATGACACGGATCAGAAGGAATGAATATATCTCGCTGGAGAGCGCGGAGAAGATCTGCCGCGTTCTAAACTGCGGCATTGAGGAAATCCTCGAATTCAGAACGGAAGGAGAAAATGATGAACGAAAAGATACTCGTCATGGATGACGAAAGAGAAATCACGGACCTCGTTGAACTGTATCTGAAGAACGAGGGCTATGAAGTCATCAAGGCATACAATGGCGAAGAAGCGCTGAGAATCGCCGAAAGCGAAGATCTCAGCCTGGCAGTGCTGGATGTGATGGTTCCCGGCATTGACGGTTTTGAAGTATGCCGCAGGATCCGTGAAAAACACTTCTATCCGATCATCCTGCTTACAGCCAGGGTTGAGGATATCGACAAGATCCAGGGACTGACGATCGGTGCGGATGACTATATCACAAAGCCGTTCAATCCATTGGAGCTGACAGCCCGCGTCAAGACGCAGCTGCGCCGCTGGACACGCTATAACGGGCATGGAACACAGGATACCGATTCCATTGATATCCGCGGTCTGCATATCTCCAAAAGCAGCCACACATGCACGCTGAACGGCAAGGATCTCTCCCTGACTCCGATTGAGTTCAGCATCCTGCTGTATCTGTGCGAACATCAGGGCAGCGTCGTTTCCAGTGAACAGCTGTTTGAAGCGGTGTGGAAGGAGAAGTATTTCAATTCAAATAACACAGTCATGGTTCACATCGCGAGAATCCGCGAGAAAATGCATGAGCCGGAAAGGAAACCGAAATATGTCAAAACGGTCTGGGGTATCGGCTACACGATTGAATAAAGAGGACAATTACAGCAGACGTCTGATGACGAACTACATTCTCATCAATATCGCGGAGATCTTCGGCGTGCTTGTGCTGTATTTCGCTGCCGCATGGTCAGCCAGACGGATTGTCTGGCAGTACAGGATCCTGAAATTTCTGGAGGACACAAGCATGTTATGGATGCCGGTTCTTCTGGTGGGGATCTTTCTCTGGAATACGTTCCGCACGCTGAAGAAACCGCTCCTCTATCTGGATCGGATCGTTGAAGAATCCGGCAAGCTGGCAGATCCTTCCCGCGGAACGATCAGTCTTCCGCAGGATCTTGAAAGCGTGGAATACCAGATGAATATGATCCGGGCAAGAGCATTGGAAAACAGACGCAGGGCGGAAGAGGCAGAACAGAGAAAGAATGACATGGTTGTTTATCTTGCCCATGATCTCAAGACGCCTCTGACCAGCGTCATCGGCTATCTGTCGCTGCTGGATGAAGAAACGGATCTGCCGGAAGAGCAACGCAGGAAGTTTGTCTCCGTCGCATTGAACAAAGCGTACCGCCTGGAAGATCTGATCAATGAATTCTTCGAAATCACCCGTTTCAATCTGACGAATATCACGATTGAAAAGAATCCCCTGAATCTTTCGAGAATGCTCGAACAGATCATCTTTGAGTTCCAGCCGTCTCTTGTTGAAAAAAATCTTCAGATCGATCTTGATGAAGGTCCGGATATTACGGTGATGGCAGACGCGGACAAGATGGAAAGAGTCATCGACAATCTGATCCGCAACGCAATCAGCTACAGCTACAACAATACAGTGATCTCAGTCAGTCTGAAACAGGAGGAGAAAGATGTCCTTCTGCAGGTTGTCAATCACGGCAATACGATCTCGCCGGAGAAACTGGGACGGATCTTTGAACAGTTCTTCCGCGCTGACTCCTCACGCGCGACAAAGACAGGCGGCGCCGGGCTTGGTCTTGCGATTGCGAAGGAGATCGTGCAGCTGCATGGCGGCACCATCACTGCCGAAAGCGCGGACAATACCGTGACATTCAGAATCCGGATGCCTGTCAGTTAAGTATTTGTTAAGAAATCGTCTGAAACCTGTAAGAATTATCCTTCATAACATTAAGAAACCGGAATCTTCCTTTTGTTAGAGTCAGAGTACGAAAGGAAGATTCTTTTCGTTTCAGAAATGAAAGATTCCTGTCATGAAATGTAAGCCGGAACGATTCATGATGTCACCGGCGGCAGTTTATGATCAGGATGCGGAGGAAATCATATGAAGAGGAAATACCTGACAGAAATATTCCCGTTTCTGACACCGCTGCGCCTGAAACAGAGAAAGCTGTTCTGGTTTGCGGCGATGCGTCTTGACGGAAACCGTTACGCGAAAGAAATGAGCAGTGCAGAACTGTCGTATGAAACATTCAGATATACATGCACGATGATCAACCGGCAGGCAGCCGGTGATCTGCAGTATCAGTACAACAAAGCCCACAATCTGAAACTGGCATCCAGAAAGATCAGCGGACTTCTGATTCATCCGGGTGAATCATTCTC
>ONSK01000112.1 GCA_900320455.1 uncultured Erysipelotrichaceae bacterium
CTGGGCATTCTGCGCCATTTCCAGCGCGGATACTGCGACACCGCCGGCATTGGCTGCCTTGGCAGGTCCGACAACGACACCGTTGTCCTGCAGATACTTGACTGCTTCGTTTGTGGCAGGCATGTTTGCGCCTTCGAAGTAGTACTTCGCACCGGCATCAACGATCATCTTCGCTTCTGCCATGCCGACTTCATTCTGTGTCGCGCACGGAATATATACATCTGCCTTGACTTCATACGGCTTTTTGCCTTCGAAGAATTCGCATCCAAACTTGTCGGCATACATCTTGACGTTGGCATTTCTGGAAGCGCGCATCTCAAGCAGGTAGTCCAGCTTTTCCTTTGTTGTGATTCCATCCGGATCATAGACATATCCGTTGTGTCCGGACAGTGTCACTGCCTTGCCGCCGAGCTCGGCGATCTTTGTGGCAGCACCCCATGCGACGTTGCCGTAGCCGGAGAGTACGAATGTCTTGCCCTTGATGTCATCGTTCTGATGAGCGAAGACCTGCTGAGCATAGTACAGAACGCCGAAGCCTGTTGCCTCAGGTCTGATCAGGGATCCGCCGTATACCAGCGCCTTGCCTGTCAGAACACCGTTGTCATACGCATCGCGGATTCTTCTGTACTGACCGAACATGTAGCCGATCTCTCTGCCGCCGACACCGATGTCACCTGCCGGTACGTCTACAGACGGACCGATGTGTCTCTGCAGCTCAGTCATGAAGGACTGGCAGAAACGCATGATTTCCGCATCGGACTTTCCGTGAGGATCGAAGTCAGAGCCGCCCTTGCCGCCGCCGATCGGAAGCGTTGTCAGGCTGTTCTTGAAGATCTGCTCGAAGCCGAGGAATTTCAGGATGCCGAGGTTGACGGACGGATGGAAGCGGATGCCTCCCTTGTACGGACCGAGCGCTCCGTTGAACTGAACGCGGTAGCCTCTGTTTACATGTGCTTTTCCTTCGTCGTCTGTCCATGTCACACGGAATTCAATCGTGCGCTCAGGTTCAACGATTCTTTCCAGAAGAGCTGCCTGTTCATACTCAGGATGTCTTTCAACGACCGGTTCGATTGAAGTCAGGACTTCTTCGACTGTCTGCAGGAATTCAGGTTCCAGCGCGTTCTTTGCTTTTGTTTCGGCGATGACTCTTTCTACATATGCATTCATACTAATGACCTCCTTGTCTATGAGTGCTTTTTTACCTGCACTATTTTACTACCGTATGAATCGGATGAAAAGATTTTCCTCAAATGTAAATTTTTACATTTGCATTTAAAAATGCAGGACATCTCCTGCAGACATACACATGAATTACGCTTCTCCAAATTCCTCCTGGTATCCTTCAAGACCAGTGATCAGATCGATCATGTCTCTCGAGATGTAGTAGCTGCTCCGGTCCGCCGGATTGACGGTAATACCGCTGAACGTCCGCGGCAGGATTCTGATAATTTCGTGGAAGGACAGGATTGAACATGCGGCGGCCGGCGTGTGGACTGCCTCATCAAAATCCCGGACGGCTGACCAGCAGGTAAACACCGCCATCGACCGCAGGTTCCCTGACCCGCTTGCCGGAACGCTGAAATATTTACCGTTGTTTTCACCTGCCGCATCTGTGATGTCATGGATCTGAAGTTTTCCGGATGTCGGCACGATGTATTCCGTATGACACAGATCATACACAAAAGTGCTCATGTAGTTATCTGATTCATGGAATCTGTCGTATTCCGCCAGCATCGCTGTGAGCCTTGGATTCTCCGCGTGTACTTCCCGTTTCAGATAAGCGCACGGCATGATATCCGTCAGCACTGTAAACGGCGTGATACCGCGTATCACACCTCCGTCTTCCATGACCGGTTCCACCGATGCCATGCAGTCCTTCGCTTCATTTGTCTCATTGCCGTCAATGCAGATCCTGCCGATCTTTGCCTTGACAAGACGCAGTCCCGGCAGAAGGATGTTCATCTCATCATTCTTGCGGACGATGCCGTGCACCGGTCCCGTGCACATGTGATCTTCACCGGTTTCCTCAACAAGCTGATAGAACCGTCTTGTATTGTGGATACTGCCCTTGGCAATCAGACGTTCGATTCTCTCAAGACGTGAGCGCAGGAAATCATAATACGTGACATAGATCTTGATTGCGACCGCATCCAGCATCACCAGCACAACTGTTCTGAAAACATCCGCCGTATGCACTGTTCCGTAGCGGACAGCGATCTGAAGGGCATAGTAAAGCATCATGACCTGCACAACGAGGAAGGCAATCAGAATTGCCGTCATTCCCCACGGTCCGAATGACATGATATTAACGGACGGTCCGAAGCTTCTGTCGTACAGTCTGTTCAGCTGTCTTACCGCTAAGAGGCTTGCGAAGCCAATTACAGAAACAACAAAAAGCTCTGCGGTCATGAACGGGGACTGTTCACTTTTCCCATCCACAAGTTCCATGACCAGCCAGGAGCATCTCAGCACACACAACTCGAATAAAACCGTACACAAAACCGCCCTTATTTTCTGCTTTGTATGATCCGGCATCTTTTTCTCTTTTCATCTTCAGTATAACAGATTCAATATTTCTGATAAGGGACACCAAAGCATTTCCTGATGAATTCATAAAATTATATAATAGTTTTATGAAAAATATTACAAAACGTTTATACGAACTGCAGGATGAATCGTACCGGAAATTCACCCTGCCGCTGATCCCCGGCTGCGATCCGGAAAGTGTCATCGGTGTGCGCGCGCCGCTTCTGAAGCAATACGCAAAAGAGCTGAACGGCACCGAAGATGCACGCAAATTCCTGTGCAATCTGCCGCACCGGTATCATGAAGAAAACCTTCTGCACGGATATCTGCTTACTCTCGAAAAGGATTTTGAAACCTGCCTTGCGGATACCGAGCGCTTTCTCCCCTTTATTGAAAACTGGGCAGTCTGCGATATCATCCGCCCCAAAGCCCTTTTGAAAGATGAGAAACAGTTTCTTGCGAAAATCAGATCATGGATCCGTTCCAGAAAGACGTATACGATCCGTTTCGGAATGGAGATGTTAATGGTATACTTCCTGGATGAACGCTTTGATCCATCGTATCTGAAGCTTGTCTCTTCCGTCAGATCTGAAGAATACTATGTGAATATGATGATCGGCTGGTATTTCGCGACTGCCCTTGCGAAACAATGGGATCATGCCATTCCTTATATTGAACAGCATCTGTTAACACCGGAGGCGGAAAAGAAGGCTGTGCGCAAGTCCATTGAAAGCTACCGCATCACTTCAGAGCAGAAGGAATATCTGCGTTCTCTTCTGAACAAAAACTGAATTCTGTCTTCCATAAGCAGATGATTTAGCACTCTCAATCAAAGTGTGCTAAACTGTAGCCATGGGAGGTAAGTTAAATGAATAATCCCAAGAGAAATGATAACCAGAAAAAACCAATCATATACTACTATGCGATCGTCACACTGATCCTGATGCTGTTCAACCTCTTCCTTTTCCCGAATCTGCAGAATGCACAGATCAAGGAAGTCAATTATTCAACCTTTATCAAAGAAACCGAAGCAGGAGAAATCAAGGAAGTGGAAGTGCTTCCGAACAAGATCTACTTCACAAAGAAAACAGATGATACGATCTATCAGACCGGCAAGATGGAAGATCCCGGTCTCACCGAGCGCTTAACGGCTGCCGGTGTGGATTACAAGGCAACGATCGTGGAACAGAGTTCCTCGCTTGCGGCCATCTTCCAGACATGGCTCGTTCCGCTTCTGCTCGCAACATTCGCTCTGAATCTGTTCCGGCGCAGCGGGATGGGATCCGGCGGTGCCGGAGGCATCTTCAACATGGGCAAATCCAATGCCAGAGAATATGTCAAAGGCGAGAACATGATCCGCTTCAAGGATGTGGCCGGTGAAGATGAAGCCAAGGAAAGCCTGCAGGAAATCGTTACCTACCTGCATGATCCGAGCAGATACAGACAGATCGGCGCAACGATGCCGAAGGGCATCCTGCTGGTAGGTCCGCCGGGAACCGGCAAGACCATGCTGGCGAAAGCCGTTGCCGGTGAATCCAACGTTCCGTTCCTTTCCATCTCCGGATCGGAATTCGTGGAAATGTTTGTCGGTATGGGTGCCTCCAAAGTCAGAGACCTGTTCAAGACCGCGAAAGAAAAAGCACCGTGCATCGTTTTCATTGATGAAATCGATGCCATCGGCGGAAAGAGAAATGCCGGCAATATCGGCGGAAACGATGAACGTGAACAGACGCTCAACCAGCTGTTAACAGAAATGGACGGCTTTGAAGGAAACAACGGCGTTGTCATCCTGGCCGCGACCAACCGTCCGGAATCCCTCGATGCCGCATTGTTAAGACCGGGCCGCTTCGACAGACGCGTGCCTGTCGAACTGCCGGATTTGCTTGGACGTGAAGCCATCCTGAAGGTTCATGCCCAGAAAGTCAAAACCGATAACAACATTGATTACAACGTGATCGCGAGAATGGCCTCCGGCGCTTCCGGCGCTGAGCTTGCGAACATCATCAACGAAGCGGCCCTGCGTGCTGTCCGCGAAGGCAGAAACAGCGTTACCCAGAGAGATCTGGAAGAAAGCATTGAAGTTGTCTTTGCCGGCTACCAGAAGAAGAACGCCATCCTGACGGATGAGGAAAAGAAGCGTGTCTCCTATCACGAAGTCGGACATGCCCTCGTCGCTGCCCTGCAGACAAACAGCGCTCCGGTGCAGAAGATCACGATCATTCCGCGTACCAGCGGTGCTCTCGGCTATACGATGCAGGTCGAGGAAGGAAACCACTACCTGTACACAAAGGAAGAACTGGAAAACAGGATTGCCACGCTGACCGGCGGCAGAGCTGCCGAGGAAGTCGTCTTCGGATCTGTTTCCACAGGTGCTTCCAATGACATCGAGCAGGCAACCAAAGTTGCCAGAGCGATGATCACCCAGTACGGCATGTCCAATGACTTTGACATGGTCGCCATGGAATCTGTCACGAACAGATACCTCGGCGGTGACGCAAGCCTGGCATGCTCGGATGAAACCGCAGCTGAGATCGACCGTGAAGTCGTTGAACTTGTACGCTCCCAGCATGAAAAAGCAAAGAAACTTCTGGAAGATCACCGTGATGATCTGGAAAGAATCTCTCAGTATCTGTATGAGAAAGAAACCATCACCGGTGAGGAATTCATGAAGATCCTCAGAAATGAAGAACAGGATGTAGAAAACGCTGCCGAATGACAGCGTTTTTTCTCACTCAAGATACATTTCCTGCAGTTTCTGAATGGCCATGTCATCCAGTCCGAATTCCTGTTCCAGATATTCATCAACACTTCCGTATCTGTCCAGAATGGTATTCAGAATGATATCCACAGCTTCCTCATTGACACCTTCGTAGGCATTCAGCTCTGTTTCCAGTTCCGGACGCGCCGCGATCTCATCACGGTGTTTCTGCAGGAACCGTTCAATGGCATTTCTGCGGTAGGCATTGGTCATCATATAGTCCTTGCGCAGGACTCTGTAATCCGCTCCCAGCGCCAGCAGTATTAACATCGAACCGACACCGGTGCGGTCCTTGCCGGCAGTGCAGTGAAGCAGGATCGGCACCTGTTCATCCAGCAGCTTGTCAAACATGACCTGATATGCCCTGGAATCAAATACGAGTGAACCGTACATATACTGCAGGAAGGCGGAAAGACTTCCGGAATTGTTTCCGGTGGCTTTTGCGATACCGGCCGGCGAGAAGTCCAGCTCTTTTCCGTACTTATCAACGAAAGCAGAGACAGGAAGATTGACTGCCTGATCCAGTACCGGATCAGGTTTTCTGTTTCTTTCCTCATCACTGCGCAGGTCCAGCACAGTGCGAATGCCCAGCTGTTCCACCGTCCGCAGTTCACTGTCAGAAAGATCAGCCGGCGCGCCAGAGCGGTAGAAGATACCGTGAATGATCCTTCTGCCGTCCTTCATCGGATAGCCGCCGAGTTCGCGGAAGTTGATGTCAGGATTGATAATGGCAATGGACTGATCTTCTTCCATCAGTTCTTTGAAGATGGCACGGATCATATGCATGCGTTCAACGATTTCTGCCCGGCTGTCGGTTCCGGCAGCTGTCACAACGTGTTCCGCATGCGCCATGCCATCCGCCGCGCATAAGAACGTCAGCTTGTAAAAATCCCGGTAACCGATGGCTGTCGGCTTGTGACGTTCGATATAGCGCTGTGCCTGGCGCTGTACATTGTGCCTGTTGATCGCCAGACGGGAACCTGCCGGCACCTTGTCCTCTTTGACAAAGTGCATGAACATGTCATGGGCGCTGATATAGAAGCGCAGGATCTCCAGATCCCTGTGATATCCGAGTTCACGCAGGATCGGCTCTGCCAGATCTCTTGAGATCTGCGGATGTCCGCCGAAGCTCTTCTTGATGATATTGCCGTCTTCATCACGGCGCGCGGTCATTGCGGCCGGCTTGCCGATATCATGGAAGAAGGCCGCGATTTTGATCAGACGCCAGTCTTCCTCATCCAGCCCTTCCCTCTCCACGCTGTCAACCGTGTATACCGTATGCATGCGCAGATCATAGCAGTGATACGGATTGCACTGGTCATAGTCTTTCATCTGGGAGATGACTTCTCCCATTGTACAGAGCTCCGGCCATACCTCATCGATTCTGTCGGCCAGAGGCTTTTCACTGAGTATGATTTCCTCGAATCGTTTCTTACTGATCATATTGGTTTCTCCCTGCTTTGCGCAGTTATTTAGTGTTCGTCAAACAGTTCGATTTCTTCTCCCACCGGACCTTTGACAAAGGCGATTCTCGCACGGACTTCCGGCTTTGAATCGAGGATGATTTCCTTCGGCGCCACAAAGCATTCATAGCCTGCCTCTTCCAGCTTTTTCACGGTTTCATCCACCGTGTCACAGCAGAAGGCAAAATGTCTGACTGCGCCTTTTTCTCTGATGCCCGGCTGGTCATTGAAGATCTCAATCAGGCAGTTTCCGCACCGGTACATCACGCCGCCGTTCCATTCATGTTCAGCGGGCAGTCCGAGCAGTTCAGAGTAGAATGCATGCACGCGGGGAAACTCCTCAGCAGTGCATTTCATCGATACATGGTGAATTCCGGTAATCATTCAATCTCTCCTGATACATCTTCAATAAATCCGATATAGGCATAATGCGGTGTCAGTCTTGTCTGATAGACAGAGCGCATCGGTTCCGGTGTCTGCTCTGCTTCAAACTGGTACGCGTAGACCTTGCGGCAGAGGAATGTCAGTTCTGCCTCTTTGAAGGCTGTGCTGTTTCCGCAGACCACCGGTGTGAGCTTTGTCTTTGCGACTTTATCCTCATCCCTTCCGGAATGGCTGCCGAGATACATCAGATCATCGCGGTATTCTTCCGGGAAGAATGTGATCGTGAAGTATTCATTCTTCTCCATGAATTCATATGTATAGCGGTCCGGTGACACATATACCGTCACAGCTGATCTGCTGTGATCCCATACGGTACCGAACATTCCCCAGCCGATCGTCATCGTATTGTAATCATCGATGGTTCCGGCGGTTAACAACGCTCCCCTCTCATTGAACATGCGGAAGATATCATAGGACTTCTCCTCGAAGTTCTTCATTGTGATCTCTGCCATCTCAGATGACCCTGACCAGCTGATCCAGCGGCCGTTTCTCATTGTGCAGTCTTGATGGATGATGTTCATCGGAAGGATATCCGAGGGTCATTAAAAGAACACTCTTTTCATTTTCGGGGATGTTGAATTCCTTCTCCACTTCACTGTTTGTGAACCAGTTGACCCAGCATGTGCCAAGACCGAGATCCGTCGCCTTCAACATCGCATAGGTGGCCGCAATCGATACATCCTCGATACCGCTGGTAATGCCTTCCTGCAGAGGATTCTTCCATTCCTCATCGGTATTGACCGTAAACATCAGAACAACCGGCGCATTGAAGGCACAGCGTGTCAGTTCGCGGATCTTCGCGATGGCCTGGGGACTCTGCAGGATGTAGATTCTGAATGGCTGGATGTTCTTTCCCGTCGGCGCGATGCAGGCAGAGCTGATCACTTCCTGAAGCTTCTCAGCTTCCACCGGTGTTTCCGCATACTTCCTGACGGAACAGCGCTGACGGAATACTTCGTTCAATTCCATATCGTTTCCTCCTATGCGTGATCGGATGCGTATTTCAGAAGATCCATGACCGTCTGGAATCCTGCCATGTCCTCTTCACTCACGTCGCAGTCCAGAGTGTTCTGAAGACTGAAGCGCATCATATAAAAATCAGAGTCATCCATGCCCAGATCTTCTCTGAGTCTGGAATCCAGCGTGATTTCATCTTCTTCCTTTGATGTATATCCCGAGATCAGGGCCATCATGATTTCAAACATATTCTTCCTCCCTCATTTCCGCAAGCAGCGGTGAATCGATTTCCGTAATGTCCGCGGACGGAATGGACGTTCCGTCCCTCAGAACAAGTCTTCCGCTGATTGGATCGGCTTTCTTTAAAATACCGGAACAGGTGCGGTAAGCACCGCCTTCCTTGTACATGTCTTCCTCAAACCAGGTGATCTGCACAGGCGCGTCTTTGACAGTACTGAGATACTGAATGATCCTGTCCAGTTCTTCTTTTCTTTCTTCGCTGAGATCTGTTCTTTCTTCTGTCAGTCTGGCGGTTTCCCGGATCGCCGCGTCATAGCCTGTCAGTGCCGCAAACGGCGAGAACTGGGCAGCTCTTTCTGACATCGGCATCGGCTTATGTACCTTTGAGACCGGCCGTTCTGTTTCCAGCAGATCATCATAGCGGTGCGGGTCTTTGTACGTCATGCCTTGTGACCTCCGATCTGCCGGTTTCTTTCTTTCGCCGTTGCGCCATCCTGTAAATCCATACCTTTGACGACAGCGTTCTTTCCGTATTTCTGACGGATGGCAAGAATTGCCTCCTGAGCGCTTCTTTCCTTTTTCAAAGCTTCCTGTTCTCTTTCGTCATTTTCCTTCTCGTTCGTATGATCACTGAAGAGATCCATCTGCGCGTATACGGTCTGCTTCGAAGCGATTTCTTCTGATCTCACGTTCAGTGCGCTGATATCCAGTCTTCTGATCATCAGCACCGGATCGCATTCTCTTTCATATACCTGCAGTGCGGCGTCTTTGATCATCTTAACGGAAGAGGATGGAAACTTCAGACGGGCTGTGCCATGCGCGCTTTTGGGTACTTTCTTTCCGTACCAGCTCATCTTCACTTCGCCGCTGTAGCTGCCGTCATTCAGATTGGCGGCATCATATCCGACGTTCAGCACGATGCCGTCGCATACAAGCTTCTTTGCGGTCAGATCATAGGCAAGGGATTCCGCCATCTCCTTGACGATCAGCTTTGCCTTCTCAAAGGAGTATGGCTTCATCAGCACCTGACCGCTGCCGATGGAATTCACTGCCGGTTTATATGCCTTGATTGCCTGCATTGTGCATGGTTCATATCCCCATGCGTGATCGATGATCAGTTCGGCATTGACACCGAACATCTTGTATAATGTCTCTTCCCCTTTCGGACTCAGGGAGGTTCTTGCGATATCACCCATCGTCATGATGCCGATTTCATTCAGTCTTCTGGCTGTGCCTCTTCCGATTCGCCAGAAATCCGTCAGCGGCTCATGCGTCCAGAGTTCTTTCCGGAATCTTTCTTCATCCAGCTCGGCGATGCGCACGCCGTCCTTATCTGCCGGAATATGCTTGGCCACGATATCCATCGCGCACTTTGCGAGAAACATATTCGGGGCAATGCCTGCCGTGGCAGTGATGCCGGTTGTTTCCAGAACATCGCGGATCATCCGCATTGCCAGCTCATGGGCAGTTGTGCCATAGGTATTCAGATAATCCGTCACGTCCATGAATACTTCATCAATCGAATAGACGTGGATATCCTCAGGCGCAATGTATTTCAGATAGACCTGGTAGATCCTTGTACTGTATTCCATGTAATACGCCATGCGGGGAACGGCAGTGATGTAATCCAGTTCCAGTGAAGGATCCTTTGATAACTGCAGGGCATCCGCGCTTTTTCCCTGGAAGCGGCGCATGTAATTGTCTTCTCTGCGTTTTTCATTGATCTTCTTTACCTTCTGGATCACTTCAAACAGACGGCATCTGCCTGGCAGTCCATATGCCTTCAAGGAAGGCGATACCGCAAGACAGATTGTCTTGTCCGTGCGTTCCGCATCCGCCACGACAAGATTGGTCGTTAACGGATCCAGTCCTCTTTCCCGGCATTCCACGCTGGCATAGAAGCTTTTCAGATCAATTGCGATGTAGGTCCTCTGCTTTTCCATTGGAAATATTGTATCATACCGGACATCCGACGGTGTGATCCACACGCAGAAAGAAAAGCACCCGAAGGTGCTCACTTTTCACTGTAGTATACTCTTTCACTGGGTTTGACGGAGGATGTGATCCAGACGTTGCCGCCGATCACCGCGTTGTCACCGATGTATGTATCACCGCCGAGGATCGTCGCGTTGGCGTAGATGACAACGTTGTTTCCGATGTCCGGATGACGCTTGCCGCCTTTGACCGGATTGCCGTTTTCATCCTTTTCAAAGCTCTTCGCGCCGATCGTAACACCCTGATACAGCTTGACGTGGTGACCGAGGCAGGCTGTTTCTCCGATGACGATGCCGGTGCCGTGGTCAATGCAGAAGTAATCGCCGATGACAGCTCCCGGGTTGATGTCAATGCCGGTCTTTTCATGGGCATATTCTGTCATGATGCGGGGAATGAACGGCACGCCGAGACGATAGAGTTCATGGGCAATGCGGTAGATGGAGATTGCGTAGAAGCCCGGATAACAAAGCAGGATCACTGCCTTGGAGGAAGCTGCCGGGTCGCCGTCGTAGATTGCCTGGATATCCGTATCCAGCGAACGCATGACTGCCGGCAGACGTTCCATGAATCTGTCTGTCAGCTCTTCCGCCTTCATCGGTGTTGTGCCGGAAAAGCACAGTGCCGATCCGATCTGCTGTCTCATTTCCACTGCCAGCTCGGCGAACGCTTCATCCACGCTCAGATCATTGAAGTGGAAGTAGCCCGGATACAGCACCACCTGTGCCTTTTTAATCAGGGAAACGACTCTGTTTCTTTCAGCGATTCTTTTCGGTGCTCTGAATTCAGATTCCCTGTTTGCCTTGATTTCTTCAAGGATATGACTGTATTTCGATTCCATATGCATTACCCGAACATTTCTGAGGACAGATATCTGTCACCGCCGTCGGTCAGAAGAACAACGATGTTCTTCCCGCTGTTTTCTTCTTTCTGCGCTTCTCTGATGGCTGCGCAGAGGGCTGCTCCGGCAGAGATGCCGCACAGCACGCCTTCTGTCTTTCCAAACATCGCGCCGAAAGTCAAAGCGTCTTCATCGCTGATGTCCGCGACTTCATCATAGATTTCCTGATCCAGCACGGAAGGAATGAAATTGGCACCGATGCCCTGGATCTTGTGAGGTCCTGCCTTCCCGCCGCTTAACAGCGGTGAGGAAGCGGGTTCTACGGCAATGATCTTCACTGCCGGATTCTTTTCTTTCAGATACTTTCCGGTTCCGGTAATCGTGCCGCCGGTGCCGACGCCGGCAATAAAGCAGTCAATCTTTCCGTCGAGATCTGCATACAGCTCAGGACCGGTTGTTCTGTAATGCGCCTGCCAGTTGGCGGGATTGTCAAACTGGGCAGGAATGAAGGCATTGCCGAGTTCCTTCTTCAATTCTTCCGCTTTTTCAATGGCACCTGCCATTCCTTTTGTGCCATCACTCAGCACAACCTCAGCGCCATACGCTTTGATCAGCTTCTGCCGTTCCACGGAGAATGTGGAAGGCATGACGATGATCACACGGTATCCTCTTGTGACACCGACTGCCGCAAGTCCGATGCCGGTATTGCCGGAAGTGGGTTCAATGATCACACTGCCTTCTTTCAGAATGCCTTTCTGTTCGGCGTCATCGATCATTTCTCTCGCGATACGGTCTTTGGCGGAACCTGTCGCATTGAAGGATTCCATCTTCGCATAGAGATTTGCTTTCAGATCGTATTTCTTCATGATGTGATTCAGTTTCAGCACCGGTGTATGACCGATCAGCTCTTCCATTGACTGATATACTTTCATGTTCTTACTCCTGTCCCAGCTTTTCCAGTACCTTGAAAAGCATTTCCGCGCTCATGTGCGCTGCCTTTGTTTCAATCTCATCATAGGACATCGCCGCTTCATCATCCGCGTTGTCGGAAATCAGTCTGACGATCGCGAACGGAATCCTGTTGATGTATGCCGCATGGGCAATGGCCGCCCCTTCCATCTCACAGCATGAGGCAGCGAATGTATCAATGATCCATTTCTTTCTCTCATCGGTGCGGATGAACTGGTCGCCGCTGGCAACTCTGCCGGTAAAGACATGGGCATCCGGCGATGTTTCTTTGAGAGCCAGAAGGATATCCTTACTCAGTTCTTCATCTGCCGGGAAGGTCTGTCTGCCGATACCCGGCACCTGGCCGTACGGATATTTGAAATTGGTGATGTCAAAGTCATGATAGACCGCATCTTCCGCGACAACGATATCCAGCACATGGATCTCGTCTTTCAGTGATCCGGCAATGCCGGTATTGATCAGATGGGTGATCCCGAAGGAATTGATCAGGATCTCCGCGCAGACTGCCGCGTTGACCTTGCCCACACCGCTCTGCACGATCACTGCCGCAGTGTTTCCGATCATGCCGTCATAAAACTGCATGCCTGCCTTCTCTGAGACAGTCA
>ONSK01000118.1 GCA_900320455.1 uncultured Erysipelotrichaceae bacterium
AGCTTTTCTGCTCTGCTGTCTCTGATACCGAAATCTTCTTCCGTATCAAACGATACTTTCATGTATCTGCTTTCGCTGTCTTTGCTGAAACGGTATTTGACAAGGATGTCATCAATTCTGAGCATCGCGAAGACTTCAGCGCCGGATTGTTTCGTTTTGACTGCTTCCGCTCTAATACCGGTGGAAGTGATATAAAGACTGACTGTGTAGCCATGGATCTCAAATGTGCGTTTTGTTGTGCGGCTTGCAGTATGGACAGGATGGCTGGCGCCGTGATAGCGCCAGCTTCCTTCCTGGATCAATCTTCCATCTCCCGATGTGATTTCTGCTTTTTCGGGATCAATCGTTGTTTCTCCCTGCATTTCGATCGTGTCATACACTTCTTCCGGAAGCACATCCGCAGTATGCAGTGTATTTCCTTCTGAAGACGTGATCCTGCGGATCATCTCTTCTCCTTCATACAGAAAACTGACATAATCTCCCGGTTTGAAGTTCTGAGAGAAGGCAGCTTCAATGATACCGGTATCAGGATCATAGGAAGTGACATCGATCGTACTGATGGCAGCATCTTTCTTCAGGCTGATATCCATAGTGTTTTCAAGCACCGGATCGTTGATTGCTCTGATGACTGTTTCAAGATACGCATCCGCTTCCTCTCTGCTGAGGATTTTATCCGGTTCAAACAGGCCTCTTTCATCTGTCTTCATCAGGCCTGAGGCGACTGCTTCAGCTACCTGTTTCCGGTATTCGCATTTCTGCAGATCTTTCACAGATGCCTCGGCATTCTGATGCAGTCCCCGCAGATTCATCAGGGTATATGCCGCGAATTCCTTTGTCAGAATTGCACCTGGTTCTACGGCATACGCAGTATCGAGCACATCCCATTCCACTGCCGCCTGCACGCAGGCAAACAGCGGATCTTCTTCCGGAATATTCAGAAAGTACGGCTTCTCCTGTGTGTATTCCGTAATGCCGGCCTGATCACACAGTTTCATCAGCCATTCAGACACCGTGTAGAACGTTTCCGGTTGTTTCTTCCCGCATGAGGCAAGGCAGAAAGACAGTATCAGAACCGGCAGATACAGGTGTCTTTTATTAATACTGAATGCCCGAGGCATTTCCGGTAATCGCTGATTCCAGGGTATCGTAGCTGGATACTGTCAGATCAAGATACCTTGCATACGAGTCGATCACTTCTTTCTGTTTGATAAATCTGTTTGCGAACAGATTGAATCTGGTGCGGATCTCCTGACTGCCGTCAGAGATCCATGTCCCATCCAGCATGTTCATCTCCCGCTTCATCGCAGACAGTTCTTCATACATCTGCTGGTTCAGGGAACGGATCCGGTTTGCGGTCTCCGATACTTCCGCGAGTGATATTCTGATTTCTGACATGTTCTTACCTCCTGTTACTGTTCAAGTCTGCCGGCCTGTGAGACGAGTTCCTGCTGTGTCTCGCGGTACGCTCTTGCGCTGTTTCTTAGGAAATCAGCGTATTGCGTGCAGAGAAGTGACATCTGGCGGAAATCCCCCTGGAACTTTCCGATCTGTGTCGTAAAGGCAGTGTTGTCCTCTCCCTGCCATGCGTTTGACATTGCTCCGACAGCCTCAAAGAGCTGCTGTGTGTGCTGCAGATATGCGTCGTTCTTTTCGCATATTCTGGCGGCGCATGCGTCAAGTGTTTCGGGTTTTACTGTAATGCTTCTCATGATGTCGATCTCCTTTCTGCCTAACATATATGCGCAAAATCGGAGTTTTACCAAAAAAAGAGAATGAATTTTTCATTCACTCTCTTCTTCTGTTTCATCTTTATGGATTGAAGCAATCAGCTCATCGATATGACGTCCGTGCATCTCTGTTTCATCAATGACAAATGTCAGCTCAGGCGTTCTGCGGATGGACAGTCTCTGGCTCAGAGCGGAACGGATAAATCCCTTCGCTCTGTTCAGCGCCCTGAGTCCTGCCTGGGCTCTTGCGTCCTTGCCGAGGAATGTGACATATACCTTGGCATAGCTGTGGTCATTGGATACTTCAACGTCAGTGATTGTCACGAATCCGATGTCAGCGTCCTTGACTTCAAACTGGATGATATCCGAAATGTTCTTGCGGATAATGCCTTCCAGCCTTTTCTGTTTTACACTGCTCATAGTTTACTCAACAGGGACTTCCTGTTCCTCGTAAGCTTCAATGGTGTCGCCGACTTTGATGTCGTTATAATTCTCTATTGTAAGGCCGCATTCGAATCCTGACAGTACTTCACGGGCATCGTCCTTGAAGCGCTTCAGGGAACCGAGCTTGCCGGTGTAGATAACAATGCCTTCACGGATCAGTCTGATACGGCATCCGCTTCTCAGCTTGCCGTCTGTGACCATGCATCCGCCGATCGTTCCGACCTTGGATGCCTTATATGTCTCACGGACTTCTGCCTGACCGATAACGACTTCCTCATATACCGGCTCGAGCATACCCTTCATGGCAAGTTCCATTTCTTCCGTTGCC
Organism: uncultured Erysipelotrichaceae bacterium; assembly: GCA_900320455.1. Taxonomy (GTDB): domain Bacteria; phylum Bacillota_I; class Bacilli_A; order Erysipelotrichales; family Erysipelotrichaceae; genus Bulleidia. The sequence goes on from ONSK01000118.1 coordinate 2,500, forward strand.
TTGTAGATAATGTTGTGCAGACGGATTTCAACACCTGCTTCTTCAGCCTTTTTGCGGATATTTGCATCAGGTCTGACATTGAAGCCGATGATCATTGCCTTGGAGGCATCTGCCAGCATGATATCCGATTCGGTAATCGCGCCGGCTGTCGCATGAATGACATTGACGCGTACGCCGCTGACGTCGAGCTTCTCCATGGAGGACTTGACGGCTTCGGCGGAACCCTGGACATCTGCCTTGATGATGATCGGGATTTCCTTGATCTCGCCGGCTTCGATCTGAGCGGAAAGGTCTTCCAGTGTAACAGAAGCTGTCTTTCTTCTGTCTGCTTCGATCTTTCTTCTCTTTCTTCTGTCAGCGACTGCTCTCGCTTCTTTTTCATCGGAATAGTTGCGGAACATGTCACCGGCTTCCGGGACATCGTTCAGACCGATGATTTCAACCGGTGAAGACGGACCTGCACTCTTCAGCTCATGGCCGTTTTCATCGATCATCTTTCTGATCTTGCCAAAGGATGTGCCAACGACAACAGGATCGCCCTGATGCAGTGTACCGTTCTGAATCAGAAGTGTTGCGACAGGACCTCTGCCCTTGTCGAGTTTTGCTTCGATAACTGTACCGGCAGCTGTCTGTGTCGGATCTGCCTTGAGTTCCTTGACGTCTGCGACTGTCAGGATTGTTTCCAGCAGGTCATCGATACCATCGCCTTTTTTCGCGCTGGTAGGAACAAAAATCGTATCTCCGCCCCATTCTTCCGGCATCAGGCCGAGATCTGACATCTCATTCATGACACGGTCCGGATTTGCGTCCGGCTTATCCATCTTGTTTACAGCGACGATAATTGGTACATCAGCTGCCTTCGCATGGTCGACAGCTTCTCTTGTCTGCGGCATGACACCGTCGTCCGCCGCAACGACGATGACAGCGATATCTGTCACACTGGCACCGCGGGCACGCATTGCCGTGAATGCCTCATGGCCAGGTGTATCCAGGAATGTTACTTTTCTGCCGTCAATGCTTACCTGGTAAGCACCGATTGCCTGGGTGATTCCGCCTGCTTCTCCCTGCGCGACTTTGGTACGGCGGATCGTATCCAGAAGCGTTGTCTTGCCATGGTCAACGTGACCCATGATCGTTACGACAGGAGGTCTCTCTTGGAGACGGCTGGAATCTGTTGAATCCTCAACCTCCAGGCTGTCTTCTTCACGTTCCTTGACCTTCTTCGGCTCGATATCATAGCCGATGCAGATCAGTTCAACTGTCTCGTCGTCAAGAGGGCTGTTGATCGTCACCATTTTGCCTTCCAGGAAAAGTGTTTTGATAATTTCGGAAGACTGGCGTCCGACCTTCTCTGCCAGTTCACCTACAGTGATTCCATCCGTGTATTCAATCTCATGGATATCGATCACCTTTCTCGGCGACTGTGAATAATTGTTTCTGCCGCGGTTATCAGGCTTCTTCTTCCCGCGGTTTGCGTTTCTGTTCGCAGGCTTTCGCTTGTTTGGCATGCTTTTACCTCCCTTTCCTCAGGGTTCTCCCCTGTATTCTAATCAATATTCATCCATTTACTGCATTGCGGATCTCATCCCAGAATTCATCCGGAATATCCATCCCGAGTGCAGATTTCAAGGCTCCTTTTTTCTTTGCGGTCTCTACTGCAGCAGCATCTTTCTTCAGGTAAGCACCGTGACCGTTTGTTCTGCCGGTCGTATCGATTTTCAGCTCACCCTCGGGTGTGCGGACGATGCGGAGCAGCTCCTTTTTCGGCAGCTGCTCACCCGTAGCCACACATTTGCGCATCGGTATTTTTTTCGGCATAGATCAGAAGTTATCCTCATCGTTGTAGAAGTCTTCGTATTCATCGTAATCGATGTCGTCGTAATCCTCCTGCTCAGCCTCTTCGATCTCGGCAAGTTCCTCTTCGGAATATACCGGTCTGTTGTCAACGGCATTCAGATTCTTCTTGATCTGTTCCTCAAGATCCTTGTTGCGGATCTTGTACTCATCATCTTCAGACTTCTTCTTCTTTCTCTTGGGCTTGCCCTCAGCCTGCTTCGGTCTGGACGTCTCAGCAAGCTTCTCGAATACAGATACATATGTATTCTTGGCAGCCATATCTTCAAGGTCAGCATGTCTCTTGGAAACAGGCTTGACGGTTTCTTCTTCAGCTTCCTCTTCCGGTTCCTCTGTTTCAGTCTCTTCCGGTTCAGCTTCTTCAGCCGGTTCTTCAACAGGCTCTTCCCCGACAGGCTCTTCTTCAGCCGCAGGTTCTTCCTGTACAGGTTCTTCTGCAGGTTCAGCCTTCTTCTCTTCCTGTTCTTCCGGTGTCATATCGATCTCATGACGGATCTTTTCCTTCATGACTTCCTGCATTTCCTCAGGAATGTCATCTTCCTCAGGAATGTCTTCTCTTTCAGCGCGTTCCGCAGCCAGTTTCGCAGCAGCCTGCTGTCTTCTCTCTTCAGCCTCTCTGTTTTCAGCTTCGAGTCTTTCGAGTTCTTTTCTTGCGGCTTCCTTGCGCATCTGTTCTCTGCGTGCTTCAGCTTCGAGAACAAGCTGGTCATAGTCGAGACCCATATCTTCGATTTCTTCACGTGTCTTGATATCGATCTTGTGGTTTGTCAGCTTGACGGCAAGACGTGCGTTCTTGCCCTTCTTGCCGATGGCAAGAGAGAGCTGATCGTCATCAACGATAACAAGCAGGCTTCTTTCATCCTCGCCAGGCAGAACATTGACGATCTCCGCCGGTGCAAGAGCATTCTTGACCAGTTCAGTCAGGTCATCATTCCACTGGAAGATATCGATCTTTTCACCGCTGAGTTCTTCGATGATTACCTGTACACGGCTTCCTCTCGGACCGATGCAGGCGCCGATCGGATCGATTTCCGGATTGTGGCTCATGACAGCCATCTTTGTTCTTTCACCGGGCTCACGGGCAATTGCCTTGATTTCAACGATGCCCTGGAAGATTTCCGGAACTTCCTTTTCAAACAGGCGCTTGACAAGGATCGGGTCAGCTCTGGAAACGAGTACCTGGGATCCCTTTGTGTCCTTGTTAACCTCAGTGATGACAACTCTGATCTTCTGGCCTTCCTGCAGTCTTTCCTGCGGGATTGCGGCAGAATGCGGCATCATGGCAACAGTCTTTCCGAGATTGATCAGTGTGAATTTGTCTTTGACAGACTCAACAACACCGAGAACCATCTCATGAAGCTGATCAATATATTCATCATAGACAGCAACTTTTTCCGCTTCACGGATCTTCTGGCGCATGACATTCTTTGCCAGAGAAGCCGCAGCACGGCTCATTGTTGTGATCTCGATCGGACGGCTGATGATGTCATCCAGCTGTGCGTCAGCCTTGATCTCTCTTGCGTCTTCAAGGGAAATCTCCAGCTCATCATCTTCCACTTCCTCAACAACTCTGTAGTTCTGATACAGATCAATCGTTTCCTTTTTCTCGTTGATTTCCGCAACGACGTCGATGTCTGTCAGTTCAGCGTCTTTTTTGTAGGCTTTCGCCATTGCTTCTTTCAGCGCTTCAAGAATGACTTCCGCCGGAATGTTGCGTTCTTCTTCCACGGCATTCAGTGCTTCAATCATCTTTTTGTACTTGAGTTCCATGATTATTCTCCTATATTCTAACCGCCATGCGGATGAAATCGATATTCTGCAGTTCAGCAGCAAGCTTCTTCTTCACTGCCTTGTCGCGGTATTCAATCACGATCTGTTCATCATCTGTTTCGATGATCTCGCCGGTCACTTCTGTCTTCTTGTTTACAGCCTGTTTCAATCTGACGTAAACATAAGCGCCCTGCATGTTCTTCAGTTCAGACAGATCTCTGATTTCCCTTTCAGCTCCCGGACTGCATACTTCAAGCGTATACTCGCTGCTGATCGGGTCTTCCCTGTCAAGCAGCTCACTGAGCTTTTCACTGACGATACAGCACGTATCAAGATCCATTGAGCCGTCCGGCTTGATGATGGATACCTGCAGGTTCTTTTCATGCCCGCCGGTCCAGTTCAGTTCATACAGCGATACACCGCATTCATCCAGAACCGGTTTAAATAATTCTTTGAGTTTCTCTGTATTTTCCATATGCCTCCGCACATAACACAAGGAGTGCTTTCGCACTCCTTGTTTACGGAAACAATATATACTGTTTTTTTGCGTTCTGCAACCTTTTTCTTTCAGAGGAATCATTCCTTTGAGAAAAGTCTTGCGGCTTCAACAGCCTTCTGCCATTTGCTGTAAAGCATGTCAGCTTCCTCAGCTTTCATGACAGGATGGAATTCCGTGCTTTCTGTTCCGGATGAAAGATCATCGATGTCCTTCCAGTACCCGACAGCAAGTCCGGCAAGGTAAGCCGCACCAAGCGCAGTTGTCTCAATCAGCGCAGGACGGCTGATATCGCACTGCAGAAGATCGCTCTGGAACTGCATCAGATAGTTGTTCGTGCAGGCGCCGCCGTCAACCTTCAGGCACTTGATCGGTGTGCCGCAGTCTTCTGTCATCGCATCCAGCACATCTCTTGTCTGATATGCCAGGGATTCCAGAGTTGCCTTTGTTATATCCTCTACGCTTGTTCCTCTTGTCAGTCCGAAGATCGCGCCGCGGCATCTGTCATCCCAGTACGGTGCGCCAAGTCCGGTAAACGCCGGAACGATATAGACACCGGAATTCTGATGCGCTTTGGATGCCATCTCTTCCGACATCGAAGCCTTCGGGAAGAAATGCATTTCATCACGCAGCCACTGGATCGCTGAACCTGCCACAAAGACGGAGCCTTCCAGCGCATATGTGATCTTTCCGCGGTATCCGCAGGCAATCGTTGTTACAAGACCATGTGATGATCTCTGCGGTGTTTCACCGGTATTCATTAGCAGGAAGCATCCTGTGCCGTAGGTATTCTTGACATCGCCCTTGTTGAAGCACTTCTGGCCGAATAATGCGGACTGCTGGTCACCGGCAATACCGGCAATCGGAATCTCATGTCCGAAGAAATGATACGGTGCTGTTTTCGCGTATACTTCCGAGCTGTCCCTGACTTCCGGCAGCATGCACATCGGAATATTTAGAATACTGCAGAGCTCCTCATCCCATTTCTTTTCAAAGATATTGTAGAGAAGTGTTCTGGAGGCATTCGTATAGTCAGTGATATGCACTTTGCCGCCGCTCAGGCACCAGACAAGCCAGCTGTCAATCGTACCCATCAGAAGCTTTCCTTCTTCCGCCATCTTCTGGCCATTCGGAATTCTGTCCAGGATCCATCTGACCTTTGTCGCGGAGAAATACGGATCGATGCGAAGTCCTGTCTTTGACTGGAACAGCGGTTCATATCCCTTTTCCTTCAGTTCATCGCAGATACCGGCTGTCTGTCTGGACTGCCAGACGATCGCGTTATAGACAGGAAGGTTTGTTTCCTTATTCCAGACAACCGTTGTCTCACGCTGGTTGGTGATGCCGATGCCGGCTACCTGGGAAGGATCAATGCCTGCATTCTGCACGCAGGATGCCATGCAGGATAATACCGAAAGCCAGATTTCATTGGCATCGTGTTCAACCCATCCGGGCTGCGGGAAAATCTGCGTGAATTCTTTCTGGGATGATGAAATCATCTTTGAGTTTCTGTCAAAAAGAACAGCGCGGGAACTGGTCGTCCCCTGGTCAATTGCCATGATATATTGTTCCATGATTAGATTACCTCGTATATCAATATTATCAGATTGTTTGAAATGAAATGCAACAGCAGAACATTCATGAAACAAGCAGTATTCTTACCTGATCCGCTGATTCTTTCGTGACGGTTTTTCAATCACCATGGAAACCGCAAGACACAATAAGATGACGCCGAGGATTCTCCAGTCAATCAAACCGACGCCGTAGACAGTCATGTTCGCGGAAGACGGTATATACGGCATGATGACAACGGCAATCACACAGAAAAGAACCAGAAGAACCGGGCCGAAGAAACCGATGGTTCCAAGAAACAGATATATGATTCCAAGAAGCGACAGAGTAACCGGTCCAAGAAGATAGAACAGAACACACATCGCAATACCGATCCAGAGAGAAATCTGACCGGATATGACATTCCGCAAGCCATAAAAAAGACCACCCGGATGAGGATGGTCTTTCGTTATAATACAAGTTTAGAAATGAATGGATTCAGTAATTACTTTTTCTTTGCCGCTTTCTTTGCAGGAGCCTTCTTGGCTGTCTTCTTGGCAGCAGCCTTCTTGGCAGGTTCAGCTGCAGGTTTCGGATCCTGACGGATTGCAGCCTGAGCAGCAGCCAGACGTGCGATCGGTACACGG
>ONSK01000123.1 GCA_900320455.1 uncultured Erysipelotrichaceae bacterium
AAGGATATCGTCAGATTCCATACGATCTACTGGCCGATCATGTTAATGGCACTGGACATCCCTCTGCCCAAGCAGGTCTTCGGACACCCGTGGCTGCTGGTCGGTGAAAGCAAGATGTCCAAGTCCAAGGGAAATGTCATCTATGCGGATGATCTGGTTGATCTGTTCGGAACAGACGCAGTCAGATTCATCATGTTACATGAGATGCCGTTTGCCCAGGACGGTCATGTCACATATGACCTGATGGTCGACAGAATCAACAGCGATCTGGCAAACAACCTCGGCAACCTGGTCAACAGAACGCTGTCCATGCAGAACAAATACTTCAACGGCATCGTTGCCAATCCGCTGGAAGAAGCGCCTGTCGATGATGAGCTGAAGGCATGCGCAATGGAGACTGTGAAGAAGGTTCAGGAGAACATGGATACACTCCATGTCGCAGACGCGATCCAGAACATCCTCGATCTGTTCTCCAGATGCAACAAGTACATTGATGAAACAACACCGTGGTCCCTTGCCAAGGATCCGGATCAGATCGCGCGTCTTGCGACAGTTCTGTACAACCTGCTCGAATGCGTCCGTATCGCCGGTGTTCTCCTGCAGCCGTATCTGCCGGAAACAGCTGAAAAGATCCTCGCTTCCCTGAACACAGAGAAGAAGGACTTCGATACGATCAACGAATTCGGACAGCTGGAAACAGATATCCGCATTACGGAAAAGCCTGAGATCCTCTTCCAGAGACTGAACGAAAAGGAAGTCATGGAAAAGATCAACGCAAGAGATGCGGAAAGAGAAGCTGCGAGAAAGAAGGAAGAAGAGAAGAAGGCTGTCATTGAAATGACAGATTTCGAAAAAATCGATCTCAGAGTCGGCAAAGTGCTGTCCTGTGAAAGACATCCGGATGCCAACAAGCTTCTGATCCTCAAGGTGGATCTTGGAAACGGCGACGTCCGTCAGATCGTCTCCGGACTTGCCTCCAGCTATACACCGGGACAGGTCATGGGAAAGAGCATCGTCGTCATCACCAACCTGAAGCCGGTGAAGATCCGCGGCGTTGAAAGCCAGGGCATGTTGCTGGCCGGAAAGAACAGCGATCAGATTGCTCTGGTTGAAGTCAACGGTCTTGAGCCGGGCACAAAGATTTCCTGATTTCACGAAAAGTCTGCACACGCAGGCTTTTTTCGTTTATGCTTTCTTTATGAAAAAAGCAGTGAAGATACTGATGATCCTGTTCTTGTGCGGCTGCTCGCAGCCGGCACAGGAAGAGGGACTGTCATGGAAAAATGCCGTCTATGAGAAATCAGACAGTATGTATGTCCTGAAGGATATCCCCTGCAATACAGAAGTCACAATGAATCTGTATGCGCCGGATCAGAATATGGAACAGGCACCGGCTGTGATCCTTGCCAACCCGGACAGTGATCCCGTTCCCTTTGTGAAAGCCGGCATGGTTGTGATCATCCCGAAGATCCGCCTCACATGTCCCTTGGGAACTGCGGATCTGAAGTCATGTATCCGCTTCTTAAGAGCACACAGGGAAGAACTGCAGATTGAGACAGAAAATCTCTCCCTGTGCGGATCAGGCATCTATGGAACCATCGCGGCATCCGCGGCAGTTTCAGGCAATGATGAAACCTATGACAGCTACCTGCAGGATTCTGAAACACAGATGCAGGACGCAGAAGGAAACAGCCTGAGTGATGCGGTAAAGAATGTCTATATTGATAACGGATGCTTTGAAAGCAGCTTCGCGGACAATGCCTATGAATGGATGAGCGGACAGTTTGAAACAGAATACCGCAGCCCTGACAGTGAAGCACGCATGATGTCGGAAACCCTGGCGGATGAATACGCTGCCTATATCAGCTCCTCGGAATTCAAAGACGGATCACTGTATACCGTAAACAGAAATGAAGGACCCTATACAGAAGCACTCTGTGCATTCCTGCAGGAAGCGGATCCTTCCATCACATCCATTGAAGACTACGCAAAAAACTATCTGCCGGCAGAGAATGCCGTACCGGTATTTGATACAGGAAGTTCTCTCGTCAGTAAACTGTATGGAGACCTGCGCTTCAATGCGACCATCCATGCCGTCTATGCCGCAAATGGTGATACCGTTCCGGCAGAGCAGTGGGAAGAAGACCTTTACAGCAAGGATGAACACGGACTCACACTCATCACCAGAGAAAACCTGTATGAACCGCTCTATTATCTGCGCATCAGAGACGATACACAGCGCGCAGAGCACTGGCATATCAAAGTCAGTCTTAAAGACAGGATCACAGTGCCATGCTCTGATTTCAATCTGATCCTGGCATTGGAAGAAAAAGGAATCGACATCACATCTTCCGTACAGAAAGAAATGACAACCTGGGAAGACGATGCCAGCGCATGGCTGAGCAATATTCACTGAAAGTACCGATCAACGGTACTTTTTTTGATGAAAGCAGATGATTCAGGCAAATATCTTAGGGGAAAGGAGAATGCCATGAATCATTTGAATACGATTGTTCTTTTTGTCATGGGTACTGCCTGCGGCAGTCTGATCACATGCGTCAGTGACCGCATCATCGCAGACGAAGACTGGATCAGAGGCAGAAGCCATTGTGATCACTGCCGCCATGTACTGCGACCGTTAGATTTGATCCCGGTACTGAGCTGGATCCTTCTGAAAGGCAGATGCAGATACTGTCATGAGAAGATCCCTGTGCATAGTACTGTGATTGAAATCCTGACAGGAGTTCTGTTTGTATTGCTGTATCTGAAAGAAAAGAAATGGAATCCGATGCTCTTCAGAAATCTGATCCTTGTTGTTCTTTGTATGGGAATCTCTCTCATTGATTGGAAGAAGATGATCATTCCGGATGGCTTTATCATTGCCGGAATCATGAACTGGCTGTCCTTTGCGTTTGTTTCCAGAGACTGCATACAATACTGCATTGACGGAATTACCGGAGCCATCCTGATCAGCGGTATGGTATTGTCCATCGCACTCATCATGAACAGAATACTTGGAAGAGAAAGTCTGGGAGGCGGTGATCTCAAGCTGCTGTTTGTGATCAGTCTTTATACCGGTGCGTTTGCAGGGATGCTTGTGCTGTTTCTTTCCTGTCTGAGCGGTCTTTTCTGTATTCTCGCAATGAAACGGGACAGAATTCCGTTCGCTCCTTCCATCTGCCTTGCGGCATATCTGGTTTTCCTTGTGGGAAAAGAGATGACAGCGCTGTTCTGAGAGTTACAATCATCCATTCTTTGTCATAAGATAATGACAGGAGAAACAATACTATGCCAGTAATTTATCATGAAGTATCAAAGACATTTCATCTGTACAATACAGAACTCAGCCATATCTTCAAAATCATTGAACCGGGATATTTAGTGAATCTGTACTTCGGAAAGAAAATCAGAGACAGAGAGAACTATGATCATCTTCTGGAGACGGCAGACCGCTCCATGGCTGTGACATTCAGCGATGAAAGAACAGATCTCTCACTGGAACATCTGAAGCTGGAATATCCCGTTTACGGAACTGGTGATCTGAGAAATCCATCTCTTGATGTAACAGCGGAAAACGGCAGTCATCTGCTGGACCTGAGATTTGAATCATACACAATTCAGAAGGGAAAGCCATCACTGCCGCATCTTCCGGCTGTGTATACAGAAGCGGACGAAGAAGCGGATACACTGCTTGTGACGCTGTGTGATCAGAAGACACAGCTGAAGGTGGTCCTCAGCTATTCCATCATGAACCTGTATCCGGCGCTGATCCGTTCTGCGAAGATCGTCAATGCAGGAACAGAGAAGATCATCCTGAACAATGCCATGAGCCTTTCCGTGGATCTTCCGGATACTGATTATGACATGATCACTCTGACAGGCGCCTGGGCAAGAGAAAGAACCGTGAGAAGACAGGCAGTGCACGAAGGCGTGCAGTCGATCGGATCACTGCGCGGCATCTCCTCCAGCAATTTCAATCCGTTTGTTTCCCTGTGCCGGAAAAACTGCACGGAAACAGAAGGGGAAACATTCGGTTTCTCACTGGTATACAGCGGATGCTGGCTGGCGGAAGTGCAGGCGGATACTTATCATACGCTGAGAATGCACATGGGCATTCATCCCCAGGGATTCGCATGGCATCTGGATCCGGGAGATACATTCCAGACACCGGAAGCGGTGATGGTATACAGCGATGAAGGCCTCAACGGCATGTCGCAGATCTTCCACGAGCTTTACCGGCACAGACTGGCAAGAGGATACTGGCGTGACAGAGAGAGGCCGATCCTTGTGAACAACTGGGAAGCCACCTACATGAACTTCAATGAACAGAAACTGCTGGAAATCGCTGCGCGCGCAAAGGAAATCGGCATTGAGATGTTTGTACTGGATGACGGCTGGTTTGAAAACAGAAACAGCGATCATACGGGACTTGGCGACTGGCAGTGCGACAGGACAAAATTCCCTCAGGGACTCGGTCACTTCACACAGAAGCTTCATGAGATGGGACTGCTTGCCGGTATCTGGATCGAACCGGAGATGGTAAATATGGGAACCAGGATGTTCAATGAACATCCGGAGTGGGTGATCCACGAAGAAGGAAGAATTCTCCATCCGGGAAGACACCAGTATGTGCTGGATTATTCCAATCCGGATGTCATTGATGATCTCTTTGAAAAACTGGACAGGGTCTTTGAAGAGACCAGGGTCGATTACGTGAAATGGGATATGAACAGAACTCTCAGTGATGTCTATTCCATGACGCTGAAAAACCAGGGTGAACTGATGCACAGGTATACGCTTGGTGTATACAGTCTGTATGAGCGTCTGATTGAAAAGTATCCGAAGATCCTGTTTGAATCCTGTTCCAGCGGCGGTGCCAGATTTGATCCGGGTATGCTGTATTACGCTCCGCAGGCATGGACAAGCGATGATACGGATGGTTATGAACGTCAGAAGATCCAGTACGGAACCTCCTTTGTCTATCCGCTTTCTTCCATGGGTTCTCATGTCTCCGCATGTCCCAATCATCAGTTGAACAGAACGGTTCCGATGTATACCAGAGCCAATGCGGCATACTTCGGCACATTCGGATATGAGCTCGATCTTACAAAGATGACGGATGAAGAAACAGAAGAGGCAAAACAGCAGACCGCTTTCATGAAGCAGTACAGAAAGCTGTTCCAGTTCGGTACATTCTGGCGCCTCAGAAGTCCGTTTGAAACAAACGAGACCATCTGGATGACAGTTTCAAAAGACAGGAAACAGGCAGTCTGCGCATATTTCAGATGCCTGCAGGAAATCAATACAGGCTTCCGCAGGATCAGACTGAAAGGACTTGATCCGGATCAGCTGTATCATGTGTCCGTTCTGGATATCGATGTCTGCGGTGATGAGCTGATGCATGCCGGTCTTGTGATCAGTGACCAGTCAGCCGCATCCAACAGAGACGGTCAGGGAGACTTTGTCTCAAGACTGTATCTGATTGACGCAAAAGACTGAACAGAAAAAACCGGGACAATGCCTGGCAAGTGAATCATTTGGAATCTGGGAACAGAGTGTTCCGTCTGGAAAGTACGGCGAGCACCTGTTCTTTTGTTGTCTGATATGCCTCAGCAGCCGCCGAGACCGCTTTCTCACCGCTTCCAAGAATTGCAAGCAGAGTATCATACATCCGGATCATACCGCGATTTTTCTCTGTTTCCTGGCCCTCCGTGCGGCCTTCCTCGCGGCCTTCTGCACGCCCTTCTGCACGCCCTTCTTCGAGTCCTTCCTCACGGGCAATATTCTTTTCATTTATCATCTCGTATCTCCACAGCATATAGGCCACCTCCAGTTTTGAATCTTTCTTCTTAGATTGTACCGCAGATTCGATTTTCCGTATATACGGATCGTTTTCATAATTTGTGCCATCCATTACATACCGTGCAAACGTTCGGATCTCAGGATGGTCATCTGAATCGACAGGGCAGTTGAGGATAATAATGTTAATCTCTTTCCTTTCATCAATACCGTTTTCATTCTTCAGAGTGTAGTGTTCCATACGCCTGCCTGTTTTTGTGGCATCATATGCGCAGATGAAAATAACGTACACTCTTCCATTCACATCCAGATATGGTTCTGTTTCCATGGAATTGAGAACGAGTGATGCGACGTAGATCAGTGACCGGGCAAATAGTTTCCCATGCTCTTTAGCCTGCATTTCCGAATCAAACAGATAGTTTCCGCCGGAACTGAAAATGTCAAACCGTACTCCGCGGATTCTGTATCCGTTGTCAACCGTAAATTCCTTGACGGCAATCTTTTGGGCAGGAATATGTTCACCGGGCAGGATTCTTCTCAGCAGTTCCGTCAGGAGTTCCCTGTCCCGGAAGACTTCCGTGAACATGAAATTGTCACGGATCGTCAGCTCTGAAAGCGGTTTGATCTGTCTTAGCAAATCTTTCTGATTCATTTTTCAGCCTCCTCTGTAATTTGTATTTGCAGAAAAAGCCGTTTGGATTATTTTTCTTTGAAAAAGTGTTATGCTGTACACCTTAAAGTACAGTCTTTCAAAATAATTATGTAATAATCAGAATTGAAAGAAGCGGAGACAAATATATGAATGATCGCTGGAAACACCTGTTCAGGCCTGTCATCCTTGAGAGAGGCAGGGATATCTTTGAATCTGGAGAAATCGATGAAGTTGAGAAAACTGCAGAAGGGTGGAGAGGAATCGCGCATGGAACGTATGATTATGAAGTAGAAACTTACATTGAAGGTGAAGAGGTCACTGGTATGAGCTGCACCTGTCCATATGCGGAAGGCGGAAATCACTGCAAGCATATGGCGGCTTTGCTGTATGCGGTCTCTGAAGAAGTAATCAATCCTGTTTCCGTATCCGAAGACCTGAATGACGTGCTTGAAAAAATGAATGAGACACAGCTGCGCAAGGAGCTGAAAGAAATCCTGCAGAAAGACAGTTCCCTGAAAAACCGCATTCTTCAGAAATACCGCAGTGCACCGGCAGACATGGCAGATGTGAACAGAATCCTGTCATTGCTGGGAAATCTTTCCGTGCGCATTGGCGGGAGAAATGAATATATCAGCTGGGAGAAAGGCTGGGAGTATGTCCAGGCATTTCAGGAGATTCTGACGGATTCTGTTGAGCCGATGATTGAGCGCAATGAAACGATGCAGGCTTTCGCTGTTTTGAAAGGGGCGTTTCATATCCTGAATGATGTTGACATGGATGGATCGGGCGGTGAACACAGTGAAATTGCTTCCTCAATTGAAGGATACTGGGACAGAGTCATTCATCTTGCGTCAAAAGAAGAGAGAACACAGATGTACCAGTGGTTCAGAGTAATGGAAAAACGCAGTGATGATCTGATCTGCGGTGACAGTATCACCTCTGCGCTGGAGAATTATTTTGATGATCCTGAGTATCTTCTGCCGATGCTGAAAGACATGAGGAATAAACTGCGC
>ONSK01000121.1 GCA_900320455.1 uncultured Erysipelotrichaceae bacterium
CACCGCCGCCTGCCTCTGTTCCGTCAGAAGGCTCGACTGTGCCTGTGGAATAGTAGTTGAAGCCGATGAAGTCGGGATGTCCGTTGAGCAGAGCTTCCTCATCACCCTCATGGAATTCCGGCGTTGCGTCATGTTCTTCAAGATAGGACCATACCAGGTTGTTGTACTTTCCGTAGACTGCCATATCGAGATACAGCCAGTTGCGGATCGCGTTCATGTTCTGGGCAGCCAGCGTGTCTTCCGGCTTGTTGGAATTCGGATAGATCAGAGCGATATTCGGTGCAGGTCCGATCTTTGCGCCCGGCAGCATCTCATGGCACAGTGCCATTGCCTTTGCCTGGGCAACGAGCATGTGATGGTTCTGCTGGTATGTTTCCTTCAGCACATTTGTGCATCCTTCCGGAATGCACAGTGTTCCGATCATCGGTCCGACCAGCGTTAACATGTTCTGTTCGTTGATCGTCAGCCAGTATTTGACTCTGTCGCCGAAGTTCTCATACATGACCTTCGCGAAGTACAGGAACCAGTCAACGGATTCCGGATTGGACCAGCTTCCTCTTTCATCAAGAGCTGCCGGCATATCAAAGTGGAACATTGTGACAAGCGGAATGATATTGTACTTCAGGCATTCATTGATGACATTGTTGTAGTACTCAATGCCCTTCGGGTTGATTTCACCGGTTCCCTTGGGAATGATACGGGACCAGGAAATTGAGAATCTGTAGACCTTGAAGCCCATTTCAGCCATCAGGGCAATGTCTTCCTTGTAGCGGTGGTACTGGTCTGCGCATACATCAAGCGGTGATGTCCCTTCCGGAACTTTCTTGACGTCCTGGCAGGAAGGTCCCTTGCCGTCTTCCAGGTTTGCGCCTTCAACCTGGTAAGCAGATGTGCTTGCGCCCCACAGGAAATCCTTCGGGAACGGCTTCAGTGTTTTATGGATCATAATACAGTCTTTCCTCCTTCTTCTGATTGTATTGTGATGAATCATTCTCTGTATTAATTATCCTATGACTGCGCTTCTTTTCCAAGAAGAGACTGCATGCATGAAAGAATCTGTCCTTCTTCACAGCTGACGCTGCCCTGGATCATCTCGCTGTTTCCGCCGCCCTTGCCGTTCAGCGCTGCGTTGATCTGCTTTGAGACAGGTCTGAGATCCGTGTCTTTGGAAATCACGAGGTAATTGTATCTGCCGCTGTCTTTTACAAAGACAGCTGCTGTACCATTGTCTGTCTTCGCAAGCAGATCATTGCAGTAATTGCGCATGGACAGCTTGTCGACATTCTCCAGTATATCAATCTGCACATGAGAGATTTCCTTCTGTTCCAGTCTCTGTTTCAGAAGTCCGGCTGTCATATCATGGATCTTTCTCTGCAGTGCGCTCTGCTCTTCCAGAAGGCGCTTCAGATACGCACTGGTTTCTCTTAACGGAGCGGAAAGTGCGAAGGAGATCTCACGGTTGTTGTCAAAGACTTCCTCCATATAGTGCACCGCGCGCATTCCCGATACCATTTCGCATCTGACGCCGTTCTTGTGCTTTTCCAGCGACAGTGCCTTGATCAGACCGATTTCTCCTGTGCGGCGCACATGCGTTCCGCAGCAGGCGCAGATATCCGCGGAAGGGATCTCACAGATCCTGACGGTTCCGCTCAGTTCTTTCTTGGATCGGTATTCAAGTGTTTTCCGTTCTTCCTCATCGGGATAGGTAAAGATGATTTCCTCATTCTTCTGGATCACTTCGTTTGCCTTGCGCTCGCATTCCTTCAGCTGTTCCCATGTGAGAGGACCGTTGAAATCAATTGTGATCACATCTCCCATATGGAAACCGACGTTGTCATAGCCGAATGTTCTGTGAATGATACCGGAAAGAATGTGTTCTCCGGAATGATTCTGCATCAGATCGAATCTTCTTTCCCAGTCAATGACACCATGTACCGGTGTACCGGGTTCAATGGTTTTTTCGCAGTAATGAATGATCACATCGTTTTTCTCATGCACGTCCGTGACTTTCACGTCATTCAGGAATCCATGATCTGCCGGCTGTCCTCCTCCTTCGGGATAAAAGGCTGTATCGGAAAGAACAATTTCATATCCTTTCTTTCCCTGTGTACAGGAAATGACTCTGGCGTCAAATTCCTTCATATACGGATCTTTGTAATATAAAGCACTCATGTCTGTCATAGTGAATAACCTCTGCTCTCCATTGTACGTAATTCAGCCGGAAAAGAAAATGAGCAGACTTCCGTCTGCTCATAAACATCTTCACTCAGCTTTGTTCTCTTCCGCAATTGCCGGGGAATTCTCTTCTGAAAGATCCGTTTCCTTCACTGCCTTTTCCAGTTCTTCTGCTGTGAATCCTGTTTCTTCCAGAACAACATTCAGATCAAGGTGTCCTTTCCTGTAAAGTGAAATCAGCGCATTCAGCCAGCCTTCAGCTCTTCCTTCTGCTTTCGCTTCAGCTATTCCTTCAGCTATTCCTTCAGCTCTTCCTTCTGCTTTTCCTTCAGCTTTCGCCATTTCAAGTTCGTACTCCCATTCCATATACAGCTCCTGTTCACTCAAGTCTCTTCTCTTCAATTCTGCCTCAGCATCTACTTCTTTAACAAAGCTGTCATCTTCTGAAGCGTTCGGATTCATTACATATGCCGCGAATGGTCTCAGTTCCGGATTGTCTTCTGACTGCTCACAAACATCTTCACTCAGCTCTGTTCTCTTCCGCAATTGCCGGAGAATTCTCTCCTGACAGATCCACTTCCTTCAATGCCTTTTCCAGCTCTTCTTCTGTGAATCCTGTTTCTTCCAGAACAACGTTCAGATCAAGGTATCCTTTTTTGTAAAGCGAGATCAGCGCATTCAGCCGGCCTTCTGCTCTCCCTTCAGCTTTTCCTTCTGCTCTCCCTTCAGCTCTTCCTTCTGCTCTTCCTTCTGCTTTCGCCCTGTCAAGTTCGTACTGCCATTCCATATACAGCTCCTGTTCTCTCAAGTCTCTTCTCTTCAATTCTAACGCATCATTCACTTTTTTGACAAAGCTGTCATCTTTTGAAGCGTTCGGATTCATTACATATGCCGCGAATGGTCTCAGTTCATGATTGTCTTCTGACTCTACCGGGCAGTTGACAACGATGATATGTCCTTTGTCAATCGTATCCGTCCTGTCTCTGTTATGCATTTCATAGTGTTCCACAAGTCTTCCTGTCTTTGTTTTGTCAAAGGCGCAGATGAATACAACGTATGATTTGAACTTCAATTCATAGCTGACTCCCGGTTCATGGGAATCCACGACCATCGCGCACATATTGTAGAACGCTCTGTCCAGCAGAAACTGATCATCCTTCACCTGCATTTCAAGATCAAACAGATGCGTGTTATCTTTCCGGTATACATCAAAGACCACTGCCTTGGAACGGTATGCGTTTTTGACATACTTTTCTTTTACGATGATTTCTTCCGGGGAAAGCTTTTCCTCCGGCAGGATCTTGCAGATCAGTTCGGCTGTCAGCTTCGGATCTGAGAAGACTACGGAAAACATGTAATTGTCTGAAATTGTCAGGTCTTCAAATCGTTTGTACTTCATAGTGTATTCCTCTCTTTCTGCCTATATATATGCCGGCGGCGGAGAAATTCACCAAAAAAAGTAAAGAAAAACTCCGTTTCCGGAGTTCGTTCTTGAGTTAGTCCTCTACGTAAGGCAGCAGAGCCATCTGACGAGCACGCTTGATTGCGACTGCCAGCTGACGCTGATACTTCGCTTTTGTTCCTGTGACACGGCGCGGTGTGATCTTGCCGTTCGGGCTGATGAACTTCTTGAGCAGTTCAACATCCTTATAGTCAATATAGGAAATATTGTTCTTAGTGAAGTAGCAGACCTTTCTGCGTCCTGTTCTCTGTTTCTTGTAAGGCATTTTCAGGTCTTCCTTTCTTAGAATGGCAGATCATCGCTGCTGATATCAAGTGATGATCCTGCAAAATCCAGTCCGCTGTCATCGCGTGCAGGCTGCTGGGGAGCAGGCTGTGAGTAGGACGGCTGATAGCTGTCCTGATAGCCGCCGCTCTGGTAGCCGCTGTTCTGATAGCTGTTCTGGTAACCGGTTGTCTGTGATCTGGCTTCCGACTGTGCTCTGGATTCCAGGAGCTGGACACTGTCCGCAAGAACTTCTGTCACATAGACCTTCTGTCCGTCACGGTTGTCATAGCTTCTTGTCTGGATCCTTCCGTCAACTCCCACCAGCGCGCCTTTTCTTGCGTACTGGCCAAGGAAGTCAGCTGTCTGCCTCCATGCGACACAGTTGATGAAATCAGCCTGCTGCTGACCATCCTGCCCTCTCGAGCCTCTTCTGTCGCATGCGACAGTGAAAGATGCTACAGAGAGATTGCTCGGTGTCTTGCGCACTTCAACATCCTTTGTCAGTCTGCCGACGAGCACGACACGATTGATCATTTCTTTGCCTCCTGAGCGGGAGCTTCGTCCACAGTAATCAGGAAACGGACAACGTTCTGGTTGATGCGCATCAGACGATCAAATTCTTTTACGCAGTCATTGTCTGCTTCAAAGGCTGTTACAACGTAATAGCCCTTGTACATGTCATCAATACGGTATGCGAAATCTCTCATACCCCACTCATCTGTCTTTGTGATCTTACCACCGTTATCAGTGATGATCTTGTGCAGTGTCTCGATCAGAGCAGCACGTGCTTCATTCTCGACAGAGTCCTTGATGATGTACATGACCTCATACTTTTTCATTCAGTACACCTCCTTCTGGTCTAAACGGCCATTTCTGGCAAGGAGCGGGTTTTAAACCACTCGCC
>ONSK01000182.1 GCA_900320455.1 uncultured Erysipelotrichaceae bacterium
ATAGAAGCACTGCTGAAAGCAGACGCAGGCGGACATGATGTGATCCTTCTTGTCAGAGGCGGCGGATCGCTGGAGGATCTCTGGTGCTTCAATGATGAAAACCTTGCCCGTACGGTCTACCGGCTGAATACGCCGGTCGTTACCGGAATCGGACATGAGATTGATTTCACACTCTGCGATTATACGTCTGACGTCAGAGCCAACACGCCGACCGGTGCCGTGGAAATGGCAGTGCCAGACATGAAGGAAGTTCTGAAGAAACTGTCGGATGACAGAAACCAGATGCGCTGGATCATGGAGAAAAAGATTCAGAACGCATCTGAGGAATGCACGGCGCTGCGGGCGCTTCCGGTATTCAGCCAGCCGCAGAGAATGCTGACGGAACACCTGATGGAAGTCAGTTACTGTCTTGAAAAGATCAGCAGATTTCCCGAGCAGGCAGCCATGCAGAGACATATGCTGGACATGCTGAAACAGGAATTCAGCACCGGCATGACGAAAACCGTCCGCAATGTCAGCGAAGAGCTGAAAGTATGCCGCAGCACACTGGCGGCTGCTTCGGAAAAGATGATTCTCAATGCCGGAAATGAAACGGCTGCTCTGAAGAGCGGACTGACGGCCGGCATCGAGAAGAAGATGGAAATACAGGCAGAGAGCATCCGGAACGCTGCTGCTCTGCTGGATGCATATTCACCTCTGAAAATTCTTTCCAGAGGCTACAGTATCGTTACAAAGGATGACGCAATTGTCTCATCCGCGGCAGACATCGATGAAGGTGATCTGCTGAAGATCCGTCTCAGTGACGGAAAGATCACTGCCAAGGCAGTGAATGTGGAGGCATCTGATGGCTAAGAAAGAAATGACATACGAAGAATCGATGAACCGGATCAGAGAAATCGTCGCTCTGCTTCAGAAGAATGAACTGCCGCTGGATGAAGGCATCAAACTGTTTGAAGAAGGCCTTGAGCTGATCAGCGGCTGTGAAAAGAAACTTTCCGGCTATGAGAAACAGATCAGCGAGATCCTCGCAAAGAACGGCGGTGAAGCTGATGCGTGACTTTGAAACAAAGCTGACGGAAAGAATCAGACGTCTTCCGGAGAGCAGAGTCAGAGATGCCATGGAGTATTCACTTCTGGCCGGCGGCAAAAGAATCCGTCCGAATCTTCTGTATGCCGTCATGCAGGGATACAGACAGGATCCGGAAACTGCTGATGACTTCGCATGCGCTCTTGAGATGATCCACACATATTCGCTGATCCATGACGATCTTCCGGCAATGGACAATGACGACCTGAGAAGGGGCAGGCCGACATGTCACAGGCAGTTTGATGAAGCGACAGCGATCCTTGCCGGAGACGGTCTTCTGACATATGCGCCGCAGATTGCCCTGCAGTCTGAATGGCCGGGTGAAGTGAAGGCACAGTGCACAGCAGTTCTGCTTGAGATGGCAGGACCTGCCGGCATGGTGCTGGGACAGTGCCTGGATATGAAGGAAGAAGAAGGGGTAACCGACTGGGAAGCACTGAAAGAAGTGCACCGCAACAAAACCGGATGTCTGCTCAGCGCGCCGTTAATGATCGGCGCATGCCTCTGCGGACACGCTGAGGATGCTGAAAAGTGGCATGAAATCGGCGAAAAGACAGGACTTGCGTTCCAGATCCAGGATGACATTCTGGATACGGAACTGACGCCCGAGGAATTCGGCAAGAGCACGTCCGATGAAGGAAACAACAAAGTAACAAGCGTGAATCTTCTGGGGATAGAAGAAGCTGCTGATATGATGGAACGCCTCTACAGTGAGGCGGAAGACGGAATTCGTCTGATGGAAGGCTTCGACTCTGCACCGCTGATCAGCCTGATTGAGCAGATCAGAGTGCGCAGAAAGTAGGAGGCTATATGAATCTGTACGACATCACTGGTCCGGAATTTCTGAAAGGAATGTCACTGCAGGAACTCGAAGAGCTCTGCGGAACGATACGCAATTTTCTGATTGAATCGATTTCCAGAACCGGCGGTCATCTCGCCAGCAATCTCGGTGTTGTTGAGCTGACAGTCGCCCTGCACTATGTTTTCAACAGTCCGGAAGACAAACTGTTTTTTGATGTGGGTCATCAGTGCTATACGCATAAGATCCTGACCGGAAGAGCTTCGCAGTTTAATACGCTGAGACAATACGAAGGACTCAGCGGCTTTGAAAAGCGGAAAGAGAGCGTTCACGACGTCTGGGAAGCAGGACACAGTTCCACATCCCTCAGCGCGGCTCTTGGAATGGCTGTCGCAAGAGATCTCACCCATCAGGATTACTGTGTTGTTCCGGTCATCGGAGACGGTGCTCTCAGTTCCGGAATGGCGCTGGAAGCGCTGAATCAGATCGGTTCTGAAAAGAAGAACATGATCATCATCTTCAATGACAACAACATGTCCATCTCCAGGAATGTCGGAGCGATGAAGGACAACTTTTCACGTCTGCGCGCTTCCCGCACGTATACCGGAATAAAGGAAAACGTGAAACGGAATCTGCGGACGAATGACTTCGGTGAAGCAATCTACAGCGGACTGAAGATCTTCAAGGACGCGGTCAAGGAAGCTGTCATCAACGGCGGCATCTTTGAAGAGTTCGGACTGGATTATATCGGTCCTGTTGACGGACATAATCTGACGGATCTGATTCGTGTCATGGAAGCTGAGAAGAATCATGAAGGACCGATCGTCATTCATGTGATTACCAAAAAAGGAAAGGGATACGCGCCGTGCGAGAATGATATCGAAGGATACTGGCATGGTGTCGGTCCGTTCAATATCAAAACAGGCAGACCGCTTGCCTCCGCTTCGGCGAATACGGTTCCCTGGGCTGCCGTCATGGCAGATGAGCTGACAGTTCTTGCGGAAGAGAATGAGAAGATCACAGCGGTATGTCCGGCCATGATCACCGGCAGCTCATTGCGTAAATTCTACGCGAAATATCCTGACAGGAGCTTTGACTGCGGCATTGCCGAAGAACATGCGGCGACATTCTGCGCCGGTCTTGCGATTTCCGGCATGCGTCCGTATCTTTCCATCTACAGTTCATTCCTGCAGAGAGCATATGATCAGATCAATCATGACGTCTGCCGGATGGATCTGCCGGTGGTATTCGGAATTGATCATGCCGGCATTGTCGGAGAAGACGGCGAAACGCATCAGGGTGTCTTTGACATCGGTATTCTTGAACCGCTGCCCAATCTGATCATCGCTCAGCCGTGTGATGCCAATGAGGCAAGATCACTGCTGTATTCAGCCTTTGCCCAGAATCATCCCTACGCGATCCGCTATCCAAAGGGAATGGTCAGCATCGAAGGCAGAAAAGAACGTGAACTGATTGAAACAGGTACCTGGACGATTGAAAACGACAGTCCCAATCACAGGACTGTGATCCTGACATACGGAAGCGACTACTGCCGGATCCTGGAAAAGGTACAGGTCAATAATCTTCCTTACGCAGTCGTCAACTGCCGTTTCCTCAAGCCGATCGATGAAGCGATGGTGGAACGTCTGGCACGCGAAGGAAAGAATCTGCTGATCTATGAAACCGATCTGAAATGCGGGGGTCTCGGCGACCGGGTGCTTTCTCTGCTGAATGAAAAAAATCTTTCCTGCAAAGTGCAGAGAATCGGCATTCCCGACATATATATAGAGCAGGGGAGCAGCAGGCAGCTGCGCAGAAAACTCGGAATCGATACGGAAACCGTTCTGAAGTGCGCGGCAGAGCTGGACAGATAGGAATATGCTGAAACATTTGTTTATTCAGAACTTTGTGCTGATTGATGAGCTGGAACTGGATTTCCATTCCGGCTTTTCGGTGTTCACCGGAGAAACAGGCGCCGGCAAATCAATCCTGATTGATGCCATTTCCCTGCTTTCCGCGGAACGTGCCAGCACATCTTTTGTCATGAAAGGAAAAGAGAGGGCAATCATCGAAGGAACATTTGATCTTTCCAATGATCCTCATGCGCTGGCTGTCCTGGAAGAAGCGGGATTTGATCCTTCCGCCGAACATACATTTACACGTGAGATTCACGCGGCTGGCAAGACATCCGCAAGGATCGATCACAGGATCGTAACGCTTTCCCTGATGAAAGACTGTCTGAAGAATGAAATCGATATTCACGGCCAGCGTGATAATGCGTATCTTCTGAATACGGGTAACCACATCCGTCTTCTGGATGCCTATATCCGCAATGAGGAACTGTGCGGGAAAGTACGTTCAGCCTATAAGAAATATGAATCCCTGCTGAAGGAGAAAGAAGCTGCTCTGCAGGAAACATACAATGAAAGCGATCTTGAATTCTTCCGCTATCAGCTGGAAGAGATTGAAGATGCGGATCTGAAAGAAGGGGAGGAAGAGGAACTGCTTGCGAAGGAAAAGCAGTACCGTTCCATGAAGGATTCCTTTGACAGGATCAGAAACATCCTTTCTCTCTATGACGATACAGTTTCATCCGATCTCTATGAGATCAAGAGAATGACAGGACAGCTTGCGTCCTCGGAAGAGACAGACAGGATCACGCAAATGACAGAGGACAGCTATTACACGCTGTCTGAAGCGATGGATCAGCTCAGGAAACTGCTGGATGACATGGACATGAGCGAGGATGATATCAACGCCATGGAAGAGCGTCTGTTTGTCATCCAGAAGATCAGAAGGAAATATGGAAGAAACTACCAGGCGGTCATGGAAAAGAAACAGGAGCTTTCCCGTCAGATTGAAATGATTGCCCATAAGAATGAATATCTTGCGGCCAAGGAAAAGGAAATCGCCAAAGCATTCGGTGAATACGGGAAACTTGCCGCGGAGCTTTCGAAGCTGCGCCGCAAACATGCCCCGGAGCTTGATCAGAAAGCCATGAAGATCCTGAAGGAACTAATGCTGGAGAATGCTGTGTTCCATACGGAAATCACTGCCGGTGATCCTTCTGTTTCCGGTAACGACCGCGTTGAATTCATGATTTCCATGAACAAGGGAGAAGATCTCAAGCCGCTTTCCCGTACCGCAAGCGGCGGTGAACTCAGCAGACTGATGCTGGGTCTGAAAGTGATCTTCACAGGCCTGCAGGGCATTCAGACAGTGATCTTCGATGAAATCGATACAGGTGTCAGCGGCCCTGTTGCGACAGCGATCGGCCGCAAGATGCACGCGCTTTCGGAAAGCTGTCAGGTATTCTCCGTGACGCATCTTGCCCAGGCAGCCGCCTGTGCCGACTATCACTATCTTGTCCGCAAGGCATCGCAGGATCTTTCCGTACGCACATCCGTGACTGAACTGGATGAGGCTGAAAGAATCAGCGAGCTTGCGCTGATTGCCAGCGGTGAGGTCACTGAGACATCGCTGAAAGCAGCTGAGGAACTGTACCGGAGGAACCGCAGCTGATGGCGCATGTATATTTTCACATCGATCTCAACGCGTTCTTCGCAAATGCCGAAATACTGCTGGATCCTTCCCTGAAGGGAAAGCCGCTTGTCGTTTCCGGCAAGACGCGCCGCTCTGTTGTTTCGACTGCCAGCTATGAAGCGAGAAAATACGGAATTCACAGCGCCATGCCTGTCTCTGAAGCGCAGAAGCGCTGCCGTGAGCTCATCATCGTTGAAGGACACTATGAGTGGTACAGAGAACTCTCTTCACGGTTTATGGATATCATCCGTTCCTACACGGATATCATTGAACAGGCAAGCATTGATGAATGCTATGCCGATATGACGGAAGTCATCCAGAAATATGAGCGTCCGCTGGATCTGGCATGGACCATCCAAAGACGCGTACTGCAGGAAACAGGAATTCCCTGTTCCGTGGGCATCGGACCGAATATGTTTCTTGCCAAAATGGCATCTGATATGAAGAAGCCGATGGGCATCACGGTTCTGAGAATCCGTGAAGTAAAGGAACGCCTGTGGCCGCTGCCGATCGGCGATATGAGAGGTGTCGGAAACAAGACTGTTCCGGTGCTTGAGGAAATGGGCATTCATACGATCGGTGATCTTGCCTCATGGAAGGATATCACTTCCTTAAGCACGGTATTCGGAAAGAATACGGAAGAAATCATCCGCCGTGCCAACGGCTATGATGACCGTGAAATCGTAACCGAATATGATGCCAAATCGATGGGTGTATCTGAAACACTGCTGGAAGATGTGACCGATTATGAGGAACTGAGAGGTCTGATCAGACTGCTTTCAAGGAAACTGTCAAAGCGTCTGCGCAGTTCTCACAAGGCAGGTTACAGAGTATCCGTCCGTATCTGCTATTATGATTTCAGAAACAATGACCGTTCCGTCAGGCTGGATCATCCGGTATTCAAGGCAGATGATCTGTTCCTGGGAGCCATCAGTCTGTTTGATGACAACTGGGATGAAGGAGAAGCGGTGCGTCTGCTTGGCATTTCTGTCAGTGATCTGATCAGCGATGAAAAGATCGTTTCCCAGATGAGCCTGTTTGATGAAGCGCAGGAGAGCAGGGAAGAGACAGCGGATATCCTGGCGGAACTGAACCGCATGACGGGAAACAAGGCATTTGTCAGAGCATCTGCTCTGCTGGATACGCAAAAGAAATGAAAATCGAAGAAGCGATAAAAGAATACGTAGTAAGGATCCGGGTCAATGAAGGCCGCAGTGAACGCACTGTCAGATCGTATGAGAGCGATCTCAGGCAGTATGCGGCATATCTTGCGGATGAGGATATCACGGATACGAAAGACATCACCGGTGAAATCATTGACGGATTTATCATCGAACAGCTTGCGTCCAAGAAGTCATCTTCTGTCGTGCGCATGGCTGCCGCGATCCGCTCATTCCATCATGATCTCGCTTTTATGCATGATGAGAAGGATCCCAGTCTCAATCTCTCGGTTCATAAGGATGTCAGAAATCTTCCTGTCTTCTGTACAAGAGAAGAAATCGCGGAACTGATGGGCTCCTTTGACGACAGTGACCCGCAGCAGTTTCTCGAACACGCTGTTCTCGAAACGATCTATGCCTGCGGACTGCGTGTTTCGGAAGTGACGTCATTAACGGTAAACAGAGTCGACCTTGAAAGCGGCAGGATCCGTGTGCTCGGCAAGGGTGACAAGGAACGGATCGTTCCCATTCCCGCCGGAACCGTTCCATTCCTGAAACAATACCGCGACGTGCTGCGCCCGGTGCTGCTCAAAGGGAGATCGCCGCTGTTCTTTATCAACCGCTTCGGCAGGAAGGTGACACCGCGCAGCGTTGAACTGCTGCTGCAGAACAAATGCGCGGAGCTTGGCTTCCGCAAGCACATTACACCGCACAAGCTCAGACACAGCTATGCCACGCATATGCTGCAGGGCGGCGCGGATCTCAGGAGCATTCAGGAGATCCTGGGACATTCCAATATCGCAACAACGGAGATCTACACACATGTGCAGAACCGTCAGCTGTTTGAAAGCTATGAGAAATTTCACCCCGGTGAAAAAGGAGAACTGACAGATGGAAAAGGCAAAAAAATATAAACGCATATTCACGATCGTGATTGATTCCTGGGGATTCGGATCAGCTCCGGACAGTGAGCTGTATGGCGATGAGGGAGCAGATACGGCAGGACATATCGCCGCTTCCGTGGATTCCCTGGATCTGCCCAATATGCAGAAGATCGGCGCATTCAATCTGAAACTGATCAAACATGTTCCGCCCTGCAAGACACCGCAGGGATACTACCTGAAGATGCGTGAAAGATCCAATTCCAAGGACACGATGACAGGCCACTGGGAAATGATGGGTCTCTATATTCCGGAGAAGTTCATCACCTTCACGGATACCGGATTCCCGGATGATCTGATTCATGAACTGGAAGAAAGAACAGGTCATAAAGTCATCGGCAACAAGGCGGCCTCCGGAACGGCGATCCTTGATGAACTCGGTGAAAGACATCTGGAAACAGGTGAGATGATCGTCTATACATCCGCTGATTCCGTGCTGCAGATCGCCGCAAGCGAAGAGACATTCGGCCTTGAGGAACTGCTCAGATGCTGCGATATTGCCCGTGAGATCACAATGAAGCCGGAATGGAAAGTCGGCCGCGTCATCGCAAGACCCTTCACAGGAAAGAAGAAGGGGCAGTTCGTCCGTACACCGAACCGTCATGACCTGGCGCTCAAGCCGATCGGCAGAACCGTGCTGAACGATCTGAGTGACAACGGATATGACGTGATTGCCGTCGGCAAGATCAATGACATCTTCGTCGGTGAAGGCATCACGGAATATATGCACAGCAATTCCAGTGTGCACGGCATGGAACAGACGATTGAGATCGCGGAGCGTGACTTTACAGGACTCTGCTTTGTCAACCTGGTTGACTTTGATGCCAAGTGGGGACACCGCAGAAATCCTGGCGGATACGGCCGTGAGCTTGAACGCTTTGACGTCAAGCTCGGAGAGCTTCTGCCGATGCTGAAAGATGATGATCTGGTGATGATCACTGCCGACCACGGCAATGATCCGACATGGACTGGAAGCGATCACACAAGAGAGCTTGTGCCGCTTCTGATGTACAGTCCTTCCTTTAACGGAAGCGGTCTGTTAAGAGAATCTGACACATTCGCAGATCTTGGCGCAACCATATCCGACAATTTCAATGTTCCTGCTCCGGCAAACGGAACAAGCCTGCTGAAATACCTGATCTAGAGAGAACCCGGTTCTCTCTTTTTCTCTGCCGAAAGGGGGCAGATTTGCATTATTCTGTCAATGTGATAAAATTTTCTTTACCCGCACAAAAGGTAAACGATATGTCAGGAAAAAGAGAGAGAAAGAAAAAAGAAGAAACTGCAGCAGTCCGTGTGCTGAAGATCTCCGCCGTTGTCATCGGTGCGTATCTTTACAGCCAGGTACTGACAGGTCTGATTGATATTTCTTCCCGCAGCAATATCTCTGCCGATTTTGAGGCGGCAGCGGAAGCTGTGAATATGCCTGAGGCGAGACCTCTGATCGCGCTTGAAGAAGCGCCGAGGCTCAGCTATGACGCATTCGGCAATATGTACCAGAAGAAATATCTGAACAAGGAAACGGATATCCTGAAGGATACGCAGATCCTTTCATCCTCTGTCGAAAAGGGAGACAAGCGTGAATCCGTATTTGTTGTCAGTCAGGAGAATGATTATTCCGAGATCATGACCAATGAAGGAAATGTTGGATATGTCCGCACTACCGCATTGACAGACAATCTGGAATACATCTTTGATGAAGCGGATATGACAAAGTACGCAAAGGCAAATACCTTTGTCCGCCGTGCCCCGTTCATTGACGGCGAGGAAGCCGGAAAGCTTTCCCTGAATACAAAGCTCGTCATCACGGGAACCAATGATATGCAGTTCTGGCAGACTGAATACAAAGGGGAAACGGTATATGTCGACAAGGATGATCTGATGGACAAGCCGAAGGTCATCGCACCGGTGCAGCCTAAGAGCAGCGGCGGCGGATATATCGGCACATGGGACGGCCGCAAGCTTACCAGAAGCAACGGCACGATCATGGGTCCTTCCGGCAAGGAAACTTATTACAACCTCAGGATGAACTATGTTGTGGAGCTGATGCATGATGCCGGATTCCAGGGTGAATACTGGGTCAGAAGCGACGGTGTCAAGATGTTCGGTGACTATGTCATGGTGGCAGCGGATTTCTCCATCCGTCCGAAAGGAACGATCCTGCCGACAAGCCTTGGCATGGGAATCGTCTGTGATACCGGAACATTCATCTACACAAACAGATATCAGATCGATATTGCAGTAAACTGGTAGGCATTCGTGCCTGCCTTTTTTTCTGACAGAGAAGGGGAGTCGTTTGTTTTCTTTCCTTCGATGCTGAGGTAAAATAGATGAACGACAGGAGTTTTTAAAATGACTTGGTATCATGAATCAGTTTTCTATCACATTTATCCGCTTGGATTGAGCGGTGCGGAAAAGAAGAATCCATATAAAGAACCCGTTCACAGACTGAACGAAATGAAGCCGTGGATCGATCATATCAGCAGCCTTGGTTTTAACGCGCTCTATATCGGTCCGCTGTTTGAATCCGTCGGACACGGATACGAGACAACCGATTACCGGAAGCTGGATACAAGACTCGGAACCAATGAGGATCTGAAGGAATTTGTCAGATACTGCCATGAAAAGGGTGTCAGAGTGGTGCTGGATGCCGTGTTCAATCACACAGGCAGGGATTTCTTTGCCTTCCGTGACATCAAAAATAACAGAGAGCATTCACAGTATCTGAACTGGTACTGCAATGTGAACTTTTACGGCAACAATGAATACAATGACGGTTTCTCCTATGACAACTGGGGCGGATACAATCTTCTCGCGAAGCTGAATCTGAAGAATCCGGATGTCGTGAACTATCATCTCGATACCGTAAGATTCTGGGTCAATGAGTTTGATATTGACGGACTGCGTCTTGATACAGCGGATGTGCTGGATTTCGATTTCATGCGCAGCCTGCGTGCTCTTGCGGATACGCTAAAGGAAGATTTCTGGCTGATGGGGGAAGTGATCCACGGCGAATACAGCAGGTGGGTGAATGACAGCATGCTTCACAGTGTCACAAACTACGCCCTACATAAAGCTCTTTACAGCGGCCACAATGATCACAACTACTTTGAGATCGCCCATACTGTGCGCCGCATGAATGATATGGGTATGCGGAATGAGCTGTACAGCTTCGTGGACAATCACGATACGGAGCGCATCATCAACAAGCTCAGCAGTCCGGCATACTATCTGCCGGTGCATGTGCTTCTGTACACGCTGCCCGGCATTCCGTCGGTTTACTATGGATCGGAATTCGCTGTTGAAGGCAAAAAGCAGAAGTATTCCGATGATTCTATCAGACCGTGTCTTGATCTGAAGAAGCTCCAATCAGAACAGAAACCGTATCCTGAGATTATCAATGCACTGACACATGTCAGAACTTCTGAAAAAGATCTTGCGTACGGCGAATACCGTGAACTGGAACTGACAACAGAGAAATACGCATTCGCAAGAGGGGATATCATTGTCACAGTGAGCTCCACAGACAGTGTCAAGGAGTTCAATATCAAGACAGACCTGCCTTGTGCGTTCACAGGAGCTCTCAGCGGCGCGAAAGTGCTTCCGACGGATGGAATACTGAAAATCACATTAAACGGCGTCAGCGGCGAAATATGGCTTCCTGAGACGGTATCAGAGAAAGAATACAAGCCGGTCACAAGTAAAATTGAAGTGAAAACAGAAAAAAAGATTGAAAAGACACCGCAGAGAGCTTCCGGCAAGAGTTATGAAGAAATGACAGTGGAAGAACTGCAGGCAGAGATCCTGGCAAAGATGGCCGCCAACGGACCGGTCACCGAAAGAATGAAGCAGGATGTCATGGAGAATGTATACAGGGATTCACTGCTGAACTGGGTAAGAAGCTTCCGCTGAAAAATCTCTGAATTAAAATCGCATAACATACATTATGCGAAGTAGCTTATATTTGCGGCTTATTTCGCATTCGTGTATTTACTTTGTATGATTATGCATTCCATATCTCATTCAGATACAGCTGTTATGATCCATCAGCTGTATCTTTTATTTTGTCTTTAATGCGGTTTATTTCGGTATCTTCTCTGATTGGATTCATCTGTGATTCTCTATTCTGATCCATTGCACAGATGTGTTTAATGCATCGTCTATTGTCATTGTCTGGCAGCATTGTGATGATCTCATTTGCATCGGCATGGGTAATCATCCATCAGGATCATTCCCGATTGCTCTCAGACGACGCTCATATTCGCTGTATACGGCTCTTTTACCGGATAATGGATATCTTAACGTTTATCTGTCTCACATGACTGTATGACGGCCGTATTGCGGCTGTGCTGGCTCTGGTGTTTGATCAGTCTGTTATATATAGCATCACATCAGTAACTGTATGTGGTTTCTATTCATTGTTTAATTGTTTGCTGATGATCTGGAAAATCATTTGTACTCTGCGAAATACTCCTGATGTATTCACTTCATGCGTCATATGTGCAGCACATTCCCTTTTCTTTCTCTATTTGTTAGATGATTCACAAGTTGATATCCCTTCTTTCATTGTGATTCCTTCTTCCAAGATTTGATGATGAATGATTCCTAAGATTATATGAATAATACATTTCATCCACAAAGATTTCTGAAACAGGATAAATTTTCTCTGATCGTTTTATTCGTATGTCTGGCAGTGCTTGTGATCGCTGCGAAGATGCCTGTTCCCCCTTCTCAGGAGACTGTGCAGGGGCAGGATTATGCGGAATATGAAGCAGCGGAAGTGACACAGGTACTGACTGATACTTCTGAAACAAACGAAAAAGATGATTTCGCGTATCGCGGTGAACAGACGCTGATCATGAAGATCTCCTCCAGTCAGTATCTGAGCAAGGAAATGATGGTTTACAATTTCTTCGGATTGCTGTACGGCGTACCGCTTTCGGTTAGTGATTCGGCTTCCGTCATCATCAATACACTGCACCGTGCGGGCAACGGTCTATGAGTATAACCGAATACCAGTGCTTGCGGCAGTGATTGCTGTCTTCTTCCTTTTAACGGCATTGATCGGCGGTATTCACAGAAAGACGGTATGCGCGATGCTTGGAACCATCAGCGGTATTGCCTTATCGATGGCGTTTGCCTGCGCGGCGCAGTATTCTGCGAGGATCGATGGTCTTCGGAGTGCGGATATTGAGCCGTTGCTGCAGCTGCGTCAGAGCGGCACACCGA
>ONSK01000124.1 GCA_900320455.1 uncultured Erysipelotrichaceae bacterium
CTGCAGAACCGCACGGAAACAGCCATGGGATCAATGGCTGTCATCACGTTTCGGGTGCTGCCGGCGGTACCGTTCCGGCGTGACACCTGCTGATTTTTTAAAATGCTGGATGAAGTAGCTTTGCGATGAATAGTTGAGATAATTGGAAATCTGAGTCAGGGTAAGATCCGTATGTTCCAGAAGAAAACAAGCTTCATCATGTTTTTCTTTCTGAATATAATCCAGTACGCTCATACCGACTTCTGTCTTAAAACGAAGGGAGAGACTGCGCCGGCAAAG
The DNA here is from genome assembly GCA_900320455.1 of uncultured Erysipelotrichaceae bacterium. GTDB lineage: Bacteria > Bacillota_I > Bacilli_A > Erysipelotrichales > Erysipelotrichaceae > Bulleidia. The sequence goes on from ONSK01000124.1 coordinate 280, forward strand.
TCCGCAATACGCGGAAAGATCTTCCATCCCGAAGGAATCATGAAGATGGACCGTGATGTAGCGAATGGCTTTGCGGATGACTGGTGAGGTATTGAGAGGTTTCCGGTTTTTGCGGACCTGGTCGCAGAAATCCATTGCCATGCTGACCAGAAGCTGTTCGATTTCAGAATGAACATTCATACCGTCCATGCGCTGGCAGTAAAGATCGCTCAGCAGAAATGCTGTTTCAGCCGATAATCCGCCCTGAATGGCAGCCCTGCTGATCAGTGTCGCAAAACTGATGAATGCATAACGGAGCTGTCTGAGTGAGTCGGAAGACATCGCACCGATACTGCCACCGGGCGGAGCGAAAATCGCCCGTGACAGAAGATCGGGACGGCCGAGCGAAACTGCCTGGCAGACTGCGTTTTCATAGTCCGGCGGTGCGTGTTCATCTGTCGCCTCACGCTGTCTGAACTGTGCTTTGTTCAATTGATCCTTACTGTATAAAACTGAGCCTCCGATATTGCTTATGACGATATTCTCTTCCGGAATGGTCTGCCCGCTGATCATTTCGGCGATCAGCCCGACATATGCTTTCATCTGCAGCGGGCTGGTGATCGGCGCCTTTATGGTTGTTTCAGTGAATAGCTGCAGATATTCCGGGAGAACCGTTTCCGCAGCCATTTCTGACAGTTCCCTGCGGCTATGTCGGTACGGACTGGCCAAACCGGCTATAATATACTGTTTTGGACTGATCTCGATCACACCCGCGAGAAATCCGTTATTCAGATAATGTACCAGAGGATGAAGCGCATCGTGGTTCTGCATGCGGAAATCTCGGACAACCAGCTGAAAGATTTCCGGTTTCATGATATTCATGAAACTTTCCGGCCAGCATTGAATAAAATGACCGTCATCACTGACGATTTCCAGAGGAATATGCTGAAGAGCATACATGCGCGAGCAGACTGATGCGGGATGAATCATACATGTTGATCCTTTCATCATTTCTATTAATTATTTAATCACAAAATTGATATTTAAATCCCATAATTTATATAATCGTCATTTTTTCTTCATTATACTTGAAACAGAACAAAGCAAAAAGGAGATAAGAAAATGGCGAAAAAACCTCTCGGCGTTGACAGTATGGGTATTCAGAAAACCATGAGATTCAGCGACTATCTTGCGGACTGCGGCGGTCAGTTCGCACTCAACTCCATGAGCGGACTGATTTCCGCGATCATGTACTTCTATACAGACAAAGCAGGTGTGGCAGCTGCCACGGCAGCCAACGTACTTCTTGCCGCAAAGATCTGCGATGCATTTACGGATCTGATCATGGGCCGGATCATGGACAAGGGAAAAAGCCCGAAGGGCAAATGCCGTCCGTGGTTTCTCCGTATGGCTGTGCCTGCGTTTGCTGCAACGGTTGCGGTATTCACTGTGCCGAAAGGACTGACCGGCTTCGCACAGATCGCCTACCTGTTTCTGACAAATATCTTCCTGACCGGAATTGTTTCCACCGCAATCGCAATTCCTTACGGTGCCATCATGGTCATGCGCACAAAAAGCCTGGAGGAAAGAAATACAATGGGCATCTTCCGTGCCGCTGCCGGTTATGTCATTGGTATGATCATTGCGATCGCACTGGTGCCGATCACAAATCTGCTCGGCCCCAACGGCGTTGCAGACCAGGCTTCTTATATCAAATTCGCAGCTGTTGTCGGTTTCATCAGTATGATCCTTCTGCTGATTCTGTATAAAACAAGCAAAGAAACAGCTGCGCAGGAAGAAAAACCGGATGATAATATGCCTTTTGGCGAAGCAATAAGAAAACTCTTCAGGAATAAATACTGGGTTATTGTCATGGTCACCTTCCTGTTCGTCAATGTCATCTATGCAATTTCCGGCGCTTCCGGCACATACTACGCAAAATGGATTCTCGGAAATGACAATATCGTCGGTCTTCTTGGAGCAGTCGGACTGATTCCGACCTTCGTCGGTTTCGCAATCGTCGGTCCGATGACAAAGAAATTCGGCATCACCAAAACTCTGAAGATCAGTTTCCTGCTTGGCATCGGCGGCAATCTTGTCCGCTGCATTTTCCCGGGCAGTCTGGCTGTCACTCTGATCGTTGCGCTGTTCACGGGCTTCTCCACAATCCCGATGATGTGCCTTGGCGGAACTCTCAACAGCATGGCCATGGATTACAATGACTATCTCTATCACAACAAGATCATCGGCATGTCCTCATCCGCGACGAGTTTCGGCACCAAGGTTGCCAGCGGACTTGGAGCTTCGCTGATCGGCTGGATTCTGGCTGCCGCCCATTATGACGCATCTGCATCTGCAGCGACAGCATCCGTACGCTTGGGTATCTATTCCTTCTCAATTTATCTGCCGCTCATCATGACCATCGGCATGTACCTGATGATCTGCAGATTTGATCTGGAAGGAAAATATCCGGAAATCATGGCGGAGATTGCTGCCCGCAATGAAGCGGAAAAAGCAGCACAGACGGAATAAGCGCAGCTTTCCGGGAAAGGTGAATCCATATGTTATCTTTATATGATCTTACGGTTGAACAGAGAACAGAGCCTTTCGGGCTGGATGAGCGTCATCCCGCCTTCAACTGGAAACTGCGCAGTGAGAAGAAGAATGTCATTCAGGCAAGTTACCGGGTTCTTGTCATGGATCATGCGGAAACAGTCTGGGACAGCGGTGTTGTCAAAAGCGCCAAGAGCATCTTTGTGACCTGTGAGGCAGATCTGAAAGCCTGTACATCTTACACCTGGCAGGTAACAGTATCGGACGGCACGGAAACCGCGGAAGCGTGTTCCAGCTTTGAAACCGGACTGATGAACGGCAGTGTTTTTAAAGAACATGCGGGTTGGATCACACATTCCTTCCCCAGAGAAGAAACTGCCTGCCCGGTATTCACAAAGACATTCTGCGCGAGCAGACAGGTCCGCAAAGCCCGTCTCTATGTTACTGCCCTGGGTATCTATGAAGCACAGCTGAACGGAAAGCCTGTGACAGACGGCAGGGGAGAAAGCTACTTCGCACCAGGCTGGACCAACTACAAAAAACGACTTCAGTATCAGACCTATCCGGTTGAACTGAATGAGGGACTGAATGAACTGAGCTTCACAGTCGGCAAAGGATGGTACTGCGGAAAACTCGGGTTTGACCCGACACCCAATCTGTATGGAGATCAGACTGCACTGCTGGCAATGCTGATGATCGATTATGCGGACGGCACGAAGGAAGTTATCGGCACAGATGATACCTGGCAGGTATGCACCGGGACTGTGCGCTTTTCGGAAATCTATGACGGAGAAACGCAGGATACCCTGAGTGAAACACATCCATGCACAACAGCTGTCAGCTATGAATACGGCTTTGATACCATCGTCGCACAGGAAAATGAACCGGTCCGCTGCCTGACGAAGCTGCAGCCGCAAAGAACGTTCACAACACCGGCAGGCGAACTTGTCTATGATTTCGGACAGAACCTTACCGGTTGGACGGAAGTAACTGTTACCGGCAGTGCCGGACAGAAGATCGTTCTCCATCATGCGGAAAGTCTGGATGAAAACGGCAATTTCTATACCGGCAATCTGAGCTTTGCCAAAGCTCAGGACGTCTATATTCTCAATGGCAGAAAACAGAGCCTGCGCCCGCATTTCACATTTCACGGATTCCGCTATATCAAGGTGGAAGGGCTGAAAGAAGGGCAGAGTGCAGAATTTACTGCCTGTCATCTGTCCACGGACCTGGTACAGACCGGAACATTTGAATGCTCTGACAAGCGTGTGAACCGTCTGCAGCAGAATATCCAGTGGAGTCAGCGTGACAATTATCTCGATATTCCGACGGACTGCCCGCAGCGCAGTGAACGTCTGGGCTGGACAGGTGATGCGACCGCTTATACTCCGACAGCCGCATTTAACGAAAACATTTATCCGTTCATGAAGAAATGGCTGCGCGATCTCATGAGTGAACAGACGCCTCAAACCGGCATGCCGCAGGTTGTGCCGAATATCATGGGTGACGGACAGAGCGGCGCTGCTTTCTGGGGAGACGCTGCCACAGCAGTGCCGTGGACAATTTACCGTACATATGGTGACTGCCGCATTCTTGCGGATCAGTTTGAAAGCATGAAGATCTGGGTGGATTTCATCACTTCGAAATGCGGTGAAAACGGTCTGTGGCAGTCCGGCTTCCAGTATGGAGACTGGCTGGGGCTGGATGCGGAAACAAACGGCCTTTCGGAACCGCGCAAAGGTGCTACCGATGATTATTTCGCGGCGAATGCCTGCTATCTGCGCAGTTTGCAGATTACAGCCGATACCGCCCGCCTGCTTGGCAAAACAGAGGAGGAAGAACATTACCGTTCTCTTTATGATCAGGTACTGGCCGCATTCCGTGAGGAATATGTGACCAAAACCGGCAGACTTGTCTGTGAAACACAGACGGCGATGGTGCTTGCTCTGCATTTCAATCTGGCAGAAGAAAAACACAGAGCCAGAATCGCATCCATGCTGAAAACCAATATCGAAGCGCATAAGACACATCTGGTAACCGGGTTTATCGGAACGCCATACGCGTGCTCTGTACTGACTGAGTGCGGTATGCATGAGCTGGCAGGGAAACTGCTTCTGCAGGAACAGAATCCAGGCTGGCTGTATGAAGTGAATATGGGTGCCACAACGATCTGGGAAAGATGGGATTCCATTCTTCCGGACGGACGTTTCAATCCGGCGAATATGAACAGTCTCAACCATTACGCGTACGGTTCCATCGGAACATGGCTGTACACAAAACTCGCCGGTCTTGAAATCCTGGAACCCGGCTATAAAAAGTTCTCTGTTCATCCCCGTTTCTTCAAGGGCATTGAATGGGTAAAACTCAGTTATGAAAGTGTTTACGGTCTGATCCGTACAGAATGGAAATGTCAGGACGGGAAGATCCGTCTGGAAATCGAAGTGCCTGCCAATACATCCGCTGTGCTCACTCTGCCGGAAAAAGAAGAAACGATTGAGCTGGGAAGCGGAATTTATGTGTACGAATATGACACGGAAACCAGTCTGCATCTTGACCGCTACAGTATGGAAATGCCGCTGCGTCTCATGATGGAACATCCTGTCGGAAAAGCCATGATGAATCAATATATGCCGGAAATGGCAGAGAACAAGCTGATCGAATATGTCATCAATGAGCCGATCACGGCGTTGCTGGCATATGCACCGCAGGCACAGCCCCTGTATGAAATGATCATTGCGGCAATGAACGCTTCAGAACAGTAAATCCAGCCACAGGAGAAATACGCATGAAAATAAGAATTGAAAATGATCGCTTTATTGATGAAAACGGGAATCAGATTCTCTTCAACGGCATCAATCTTGTCTGCAAGGACAAAGAAGCAGGCTATCTGTTTCCGGATACAGAACCGGTCTTCCGGCGTTTCCGTGAACAGGGATTCAATCTGATCCGTCTTGGAATTTTCTGGGATGGTGTTGAACCGCAGCCGGGCATTTATGATAAGGAATATCTCCGAAAAGTCCGTGAAACCGTCGATCTGGCATGGAAGTACGGTTTATTCACACTGCTTGACATGCATCAGGATTTGTTTTCCTGCAAATGGGGAGATGGCGCGCCGGCCTGGGCTGCGCTTGATGAAGGAGCACCTCATCCTGAGAACTGCACCATGTGGTATGAAGCGTATCTGCAGAGCGACGCAGTGATCAATGCGGCCGACAATTTCTGGCGC
>ONSK01000125.1 GCA_900320455.1 uncultured Erysipelotrichaceae bacterium
ACCCGGCCCGATTGCGTGAGCGGAGATGTCATCACGGTGCTGAAGCGGCTGCGCGAAGAATACCCGGACAAATTCATCTGGGTGGAACTCGGTCTGCAGAGCATTCATGAAACAAGCGCGTCATGGATGCGCCGCAGCTATCAGACAGAAGAATACGATCAGGCAGCCAGAGCCCTGCATGAAGCGGGAACGGATATCATTACCCACATCATCATCGGACTGCCGGGGGAAGGAAAAGAAGAAATCCTGGAAACAGTCCGCCATGTCAATACGATCGGCACAGACGGCATCAAGATCCATCTTCTGCATTATCTTGAAGATTCAGATCTCGGTCAGGAATACCTGAAAGATCCGGATAAGTATCACATGCTGGAGGAAGAGGAATATATCGATATCGTCTGTGAATGCATCGCTTCTCTTGATCCGGATACCGTGATTCACCGGCTGACCGGAGACGGAAACGGAGAGACGCTGATCGGACCGCACTGGTCGCGTGACAAGCGCCATGTGCTGAACCGGATCCGCCATACATTGAAAGAAAAGAATATCACCCAGGGGTGCAGAGCAATCTATGAGAATCAGTGAATTGAAAACAAGAATTAAAGACTGGTCAGAAACAGAAAAGGCGGATACGTCATGCCGTCTGTTTCATGATGAAGCGGGAAAGAGATATGTATATCTGTTCCCATTTTCCGACCATACAGATACAAGACTGCTTTGCGAAATTACCGATACAAAACTGAAGGAAAAGGAAGCGTCTGAATATTGCTGGCTGCGCCGCTTAAGCAGAAAGAACACCGTCTTTCTGATCAGTGAGAGCCTGAGAGATCAGAAGGTTTCACTCTGCATTGGAAACAATGCATATCTGCGCCTGAATATGAATGATCTCAGAGAGCTGATGAAGCAGGAAGGCCATGAAACAACACTTGTGCTGGCCCGCAGAATTCTTTGAATGCATGATGCTTGACGAAGCATCATGATTGTCCGATAAACTTAGTAACAGAACAGGAGTCCATACATGAAAACACTGTATATTGAATGCCGTATGGGAGCTGCCGGAGATATGCTGAACGGTGCTCTCAGCGAACTTGTCGACCAGAATGCATACCTTGAAAAAATGAATTCCATCGGTTTTGAAGATATTGAATTCAAGGCGGAACCCGCTGTGAAATGCGGTGTTCACGGAACACATATGTCCGTTCTCATCAGCGGTGAAGAAGAGACAACGGAAGATGTTCACAGCCATGATCATCACCATCACGATCATGAACATCACCATGACCACGATCATGAACACACACATGATCATGAGCACGAGCACGATCATGAGCACCACCATGACCATGATCACGATCACGAACATGATCACGAGCATCATCATGACCATGACCACGAACACCATCATCACCACCATCATTATTCAATGCATGATATCGGCAGTATCATTGATTCTCTTGCGGTTTCTGAGAAAGTCAAAGCAGACGCGAAGGCTGTGTACGGCCTGATTGCCGAGGCGGAAAGCCACGCGCACAATCAGCCGGTGGATCAGATTCATTTCCATGAAGTCGGCTCAAAGGACGCTGTTGCGGATGTTGTCGGCGTCTGCGTGCTGATGGAGATGATCGGCGCGGAAAGAGTCTATGCTTCACCTGTCAACGTCGGTTACGGTATGGTCAGATGCGCGCATGGTATCCTGCCTGTGCCTGCTCCGGCTACTGCCTATCTCCTGCAGGGAATTCCTTCCTACGCAGGCAGATTCGAGGGGGAGATGTGCACACCGACCGGCGCGGCGCTGCTCAGATATTTTGTGGACAGCTTTGAGAACCTGCCGGTCATGAAAACGGAAAAGATCGGCTATGGCATGGGTAAGAAAGACTTCCCTGCCGCGAATGCTGTACGTGCCTTCCTTGGTGAAACAGAAGATGACGGCGAGGTTGTTGAGCTCGTATGCAATATCGATGATGAAAGCGCGGAAGATCTCGGATACGCGATGGAAGAGCTTCTTGCCAAGGGTGCGCTGGATGTCTATATCACACCTGTGCAGATGAAAAAGAACAGACCCGGTCATCTGTTTACCTGTGTCTGCCGCAGCAGCGACAAGGACGCGATGCTCGGCCATATGTTCAGGCATCTGACAACCATCGGAATCCGTGAATACACGTGCCGCAGACACGCTCTGAAGCGTTCCATGCGCACGATTGAAACAGAATATGGAACAGTGCGGATCAAGCGCTCAGAGGGCTACGGCACCGTCAGAGAGAAGAAGGAATTCGAAGACCTTGCAAGAATCGCAAGAGAACAGGGAATCTCCCTTGGGGAAGCGCGCAGAATTGCGGAAGAGAGTGACAAATGACAATACTGAAAAACGGACTGATCCATGACATGATCAGAAAAGAGCCTTATCAGGCCGATATCCTGGTCAAAGACGGCAAGATCAGAACCATCGGTACAGATCTGCCGGCGGATGAAGATGTGATTGACTGCGCCGGCGCGGATATGTATCCCGGATTTGTGGAGGCACATGCCCATCTTGGACTGGATGGCTACGGCATCGGCTTTGAAGGCTCTGACTACAATGAGATGGGCGATATCTGCACGCCGCAGATGCGGGCAATCGACAGCTTCAACCCGTTTGATCCGACTGTAAAGAAAGCTGCGCTGGGCGGTATTACAACAGTCGCCACAGGACAGGGAAGCTCAAACGCGATCGGCGGCACATGGATCGCGGTCAAGACACACGGCATCTGCGTGGATGACATGGTCATCAAAGATCCTGTGGCGATGAAATGCGCGCTCGGTGAGAATCCGAAGAGATGTTACAGGGATAAGGGCAACTTTGCCAGAATGTCCACTGCGGCAGTCATCCGCAATATGGTGATGAAGACCAGAGACTACATGGCAAGAAAAGCGGCTGCCGAAGGCAATCCTGCCAGGATGCCGGCTTTTGATTTCAAGTGCGAGGCCATGATTCCCGTACTGGAAAAGAAGATTCCGCTCAAGGTTCATGCCCATCAGGCAAATGATATTCTCACAGCCATCCGCCTTGCCCGTGAGTTCGATCTGAAGCTCACGCTGGAACATGTGACGGAAGGTCATCTGATTGCCGACAAGCTGGCGGAATATAAGGAATATCCGATGGCAGTCGGACCGTCCCTGACGCATGCGTCCAAGTTTGAACTGCAGAACAAGTCATGGACAACACCCGGCATCCTTGCCGCAAAGGGCTGTTCCGTTTCCATCATCACTGACTCCCCGGTCATTCCCCAGGAGTATCTGCCTCTCTGTGCGGGTCTGGCGGTAAAGGCGGGAATGGATCCGTTTGAAGCACTGAAAGCCATCACAATCAATGCCGCAAAGCACATCGGCGTGGCAGACCGCACCGGTTCCATTGAAGAAGGAAAAGACGCGGATCTGGTGCTCTGGAATGGTTGTCCGCTGTACAGCGAGTCCTCAGTCAAACTGGTCATGATCGACGGCAAAATCATCCGCTGAAGCCAGATGAAAGCGCTTGCGTGAATTTCACACAATTTCACAAATTCACTCCCTGAGTGCGAAAAAACCGCATAAACAGGGAGTTTTTTTGACTTCGGCTTGTTTGGACAACCGGTATGGTTGAGTCACCAACCTTTACATTTTCTTAATAATCTGTTAAAACTTGTAAGTCAGTAAATTGGTTCTTGGAGGCCTATACCGGTCAGAAGCGGATCAATGTGCAGAAGGAGAAAAGATGAAAAAGACTAGTAAGCGCAGCACGCTGGCGGTCTCGATCATGGCTATCGGACTGATCACATGTTCCACCACGCCGTTAAAAGCGGAAAATGAAACAAAAGAGATTTTCAGATTATACAGTGTGTACTCAGGTGAACATTTCTACACTGGTTCGGAAGGGGAAAGAGATGCCCTGACGAAAGCAGGCTGGGTATATGAAGGTGTCGGGTGGACAGCACCGGCTGTCAGCGAGACCCCTGTCTACAGACTGTATAACGAATTCGTCGGCGATCACCACTACACGGTGAACGAAGCAGAAAAGAATGCTCTGGTTGAAGTCGGATGGAAGGATGAAGGTATCGCTTTCTATTCAGATGAGACAGAAGCGTATCCTCTGTATCGTCAGTACAATTCCTTTACGGAAGGTGCCGGCGCACACAACTACACATGCAACGCGGCAGAAAGAGACATGCTCGTCACTGCCGGATGGAATGATGAAGGCATCAGCTGGTACGGCTCAGGTGTCGGATGGTGCAGAGAAGAAGCAGTCGCTGAGATTGCCGCTCTGCAGCAGAAGATGGCTGAAGAGGCAGCAGCGCTCGCTGCGGCAGCTGAAGAGAGCATCGGCATCAAGGGTACCGACATCGTAGCTGAGGCATGCAAATGGATTGGCAATAGCAAATACCGCAGCGGCGGAAACAACCCCGCCACAGGCACGGACTGCTCCGGATTCACATGCTATATCTTCAGCCAGTTCGGCATCACACTGAACCGTGTCGCGAAATCCCAGGCAGCCAACGGATACAAGGTCAGTGATCCGCAGCCCGGTGATCTTGCCCTTTGGACAGGACACGCCGCAATCTATGCCGGAAACAACCAGATCGTTGATGCGACAAGCAGTCACCATGGAGTGGATCTGAGAACATTCTCCACAAGGAAGGGTGCCGGAACATTCATGGGATTCTATCACATCCCAGGCGTTGACAACGGTAATTGACAAGGACTCCGCAAGGAGTCTTTTCTTATATATATGTATATACAGGTAAAAAGAAAAACGCTCCTGACAGAAGCGCTTTTCCAGGTTCATAATTCCATTGGGGGAAGAATTCATGAACGTCAGTATGACTGACAGAGGCATTGTACATGCAGTATGTGACGGCTGTGTGAAGATTTCGACAATTTTGATTTTTTTCTGATAATGTCAAAAACAGCGCAGAATTCTGCAGGACAGACAGGACAAAACGAAAAAGAATGGTAGAATATGCATATCCTGGAGAACACCTATGGCAATACTGATCATTCCGGAGTTTGAAGAACTCTCATACCGCAGAAAAATGCATGAAAGCAGCCGCACGATGGCATTCATGCATCATACAGAACCGTTCCCGCGTGAGGAATGGGACGCCTTTTACAAATATGTGACAGAGGCGGATCCTGCGAAGGAATGTTACAGGATGATCTACTGCCGCGGATGCTGCGACATTGTCGGCGAGGTCTCATATGAGCGGATCAGTGATACGCAGAGCGCGGTGTGCCGGGTTCTGATCGATGCCTCCAAAAGAAACAGCGGCTACGGCAGAAGCGGTGTGAGCCTGATGGAAGAAGAGGCCGCAAAGCACGGAATCAGCGAATTCATCTTTGAAATCACAGCCGATAATCCGGCTTCCGGCTTCCTGGAACACATCGGCTATACCCTGAAAGAGAAGGATGGGGAAACGCTGAAATACAGCAGAAATATCTGATACAGACAGGTTACTGGTCACAGAATCTGTCTTTTTTTGTCGAAAAACGGGGAATGGATCCGCTTACTTCAAGAGAAAACGGTTTTTTTTTCACACAACTTCACATAATTCACTTCGAAAATCACGCAGAATCCACGATGTAACCGCTGACATTCATGAATGTAACCGTTTAACTGACTGGAAGTCGGCTGTGATACTTTTCACATGTTTTACATTCATGCAGGAAAAGTTGTATAAACTACTGGATTTCAAATTGGTTTATGAAGGCCGATACCGGTCATACGGATCAATGTGAAAAAGAAGGAGGATATATGAGTAAGAATCGAAAGCGGATTCCGCTGGTATTTCTGATCATGATCATCGGACTGATCACATTCATGCCTGTACCTGTAAAAGCGGAAACACAAACAGCAGAGGTCTGCCGTCTGTACAATGTATCGACGGGAGAACATTTCTATACAGTCAACCAGAAAGAGAAAGACAGCCTGGTCAAGCTCGGCTGGATCTTTGAGGGAGTGGGATGGACAGCACCGGCTGTCAGTTCCGTTCCTGTCTACAGAGTATACAATCCCCGTTCGGGAGATCATCACTACACAGTGAATGAAGCTGAAAAAGATGCGCTGACAAAGCTCGGCTGGCTGGATGAGGGAATCGCGTTCTATTCAGATGAAACAGAGACGATTCCGGTATTCAGACAGTACAATCCGAATCAGAAGAAAGCCGGCGCGCATAACTACACAATCAACGAAGAAGAGAAGAATGTGCTTGTCAAAGCCGGCTGGAGTGATGAAAACATCGGCTGGTACGCTTTGGGAGAGGGATACGCCAACCCTGAAGCACCGGCACAGATCGAAGCCGCAAGAGCGAAAATCGCGGCAGCTGCCTCCGCAAGAGCGAACACAGCCGCGGCGTCCTCAGGCGTCAGCGGCAGAGCCATCGTGGAAGCTGCCAGAAAATGGGTCGGTGTCGGAAGATACAGAAGCGGCGGAACCAATCCGGCGACAGGAACAGACTGTTCCGGATTCACCCAGTATATCTACCGGCAGTTCGGCATCAGTCTGAACAGATCCAGCAGATCACAGACTGCCAACGGCACAAAGACAAATGATCCCAAACTAGGTGATCTGGTTTTGTGGACCGGACACGCAGCGATCTATGCCGGAAACGGCATCATGATCGACGCTGTCAATTCCTCCCAGGGAATCCGTGAAAGAGCATTTGCCCGCTCAAAAGGCGCAGGTACGTTCCTTGGATATTATCATGTGGCCGGTGTCGGTGACTGAGAGCGCAGAGATGCGCTCTTTTTCTATTATGAAATCAGGAAGATCTGTACACCATCTGAAAAAGAAAGATCAGATATATCTGTTTAATCAAAAGAAAAGGCAGCAGTCTCAATCCCCATTGAAAGCCAAAGCTGCCAATATCGCTGCAGCGCATAAGTTACTGACAATAATCTATGCGCTGTCCAAGAGCGGCGAATTATACCGTTCCTAAGCGAATTATAAATCATCAAAAATAAATTGGGAGAATTTCTCCTGTATTCGTCATGTTCTTTCAATCAGGAGAGAATAATCACTTTTTTTGAAATTCCATCTCGATTTAAGTTATCGAATTTTTGTGCAGAAGAAAACAGCCCGGAGGCTGTTTCAGAGTTGTATTGGACAGTTGTTGTGAAGCGAATAGGCGTATGTTCTGACGGTTTTGTCAGGCCAGAAGTATTCGCATGCTTTTGTGTACGCGGCAAGCTGCGGCGCGTAGATCTCACGGATCTGTTCGTTTGAGAGTCTGTCTGTCTTGAAGTCGATCAGGATGACTTCCTCATCACCGACAGCCACAAAGTCCATGATACCGTTCATGCGCATGGATGCGTCTTCATAATAGAAAGGATATTCCTTGTGGATTTCCATCGTACGCGCTTTCTGATACAGTTCGCTTTCACCGAAGGCAAGAACTGATCTGACAGCCGCATCCGGTGCCTCGGGATCGATGGAACGGATCATTTCCTCTGTCCATTCTGCATCATCCGGAAGCTGTTCAATCAGTTCATGGACGGATGTACCATAGCTCTTTCCGCCCGTTCCTGAAAGATCGAGCGGCGGCAGACCATTTTCCTGCGGCCGTTTTTCCAGTTCGCTTGGTACGACGATCTCCGGCAGAAGCTGGGGCGTCTGTACCATATGCGGTCTTGTCTCTGACTGCGATACGGCTGAGACGGGAACCAGATGCTCTTCTGAAAGACCGGTGAAGTTTTCATAAACCGTCTCCAGCAGTCCGTTCTCCGTAATGCCTTCCCGGTGATCAAGCGCCATGCACAGCAGGCCGGTAATACCGGTGCGCTTCTTGAGATCCTCGATGGTCAGATGCGGGCGGTATTCCTGGCAGGAATCTTCCGTATCGACAATATACAGCTGTTCCTTGGCGCGGGTGACGGCGACGTACAGCAGTCTTGTGAATTCTTCCAGATCCTCTCTGTTCAGTCTTTCTTCCGCGGCAATGCGCTGCACGGTCGGCATCACGATCCTTGTTTCAGGATCAATGTCCCGGAATGCCGCAGGGATGACGTCACCGGTCAGAAGGGGATTGCCCGTATCGCGGAACAGCGCGGAGCCTGTTCCCCAGAGGAAGACACAATCATACTGCAGACCCTTGGAATGGTGAATGGTGGCTGCTGTGACAACGTCATCTTCCTTGCCGACGGTGATTGCCTCGGAGCTCTTCTCATCCGAGGAGACTTCCATTTCCTCAATCAGGGAATACAGATCATCATCCGAGGCAGCTGTCTTTTCATAGAGGTAATCAAAGTTTGCCCGGTCCTGTTCATGAAGCGCGTCATACCAGCATGTATCGCTGTTTCTGATGACAGTCCTGCACAGCAGTCTGAGCATGCCTGTCACACCGCTTTCAGGGATGGCAGCGCGCAGGCTTTCAAGGACGGCGGCGATATCGCCGTATTCCTTGTTTACGGCAATGGACAGCTTTCTGTGCTTTAACACCATGGCCGCAAGCTCTTCATCGCTGCAGCCAAACAGCACTGACGTCAGCACCGCTGCCAGTGAGATTTCATCCGCCGGATCTGCCAGGACTTTCAGAAGGGAAAGAATGTCCATGCATAAGTCGGAACGGTAGAAGCCTTCCTTGGTATCGATATCAAACGGAATGCCGCATTTTTCAAAGGCGGCACGCACTGCCTTCTGGTCTTCATGGCTTTTTGCCAGTACGGCAAAGCTTCCCCAGCGCATTCCTTTTTCCTGATGCAGGGAAAGGATCTTCTCGGCGATCCACTCTGCCTTGAGCGCTTTGACTTTGGCGGCCGGCAGTTTCTTTGGTGTACCGTCTTTCTTGCTTTCAGGATTGCTGTTGATGATCAGAGCGAGATGGACGTGCGGTTCATCAAGATCCGTGCGCTGGCGGTCACTGCCGGCGGAAACGTGATCGCTTGGACCGTAGGTATCGGAAATGCCCGGGATGTTCATCAGCCTTTCAAACAGGAGATTTGTGAATTCAACGATTCTGCTGTTGGAGCGGTAGTTGTAGCGCAGATTGAAGACCGCGTTGACGGGATCTGCCATCAGATCACGCATCAGCTGCGGTCTTGCCTTGCGGAAGCGGTAGATCGACTGCTTGACGTCGCCGACCCGGAAGACCGGTTTGTCTCTTGCAATCATACGCAGGATGCTGTCCTGCAGTTCACTGGTATCCTGGAATTCATCGATCATGATTTCATCCAGTGAAGCGCTGATCAGCTTCGCCGCACGTCCGTCCTGCTTCTGCAGGATTTCCAATGTGTAGCGTTCCATGTCGCTGAAGTACAGCGCTTTGTTTTCCATCATCAGCTGATGCAGATTCTCCCGAACGGAAGAGGTGAGTTCAACAAGCGTATGCATTAATCTGGCATGGACTGCGGAATTGGCCGCATATGCTTTTTCCGGATAGGAAATCTCAAGAAGGGAATCGATCATTGCCCGCATATCCGTATGCAGAGGAATCAGATGTTCTGTCTTCGGCTTCTTTTCCTTGATTAACGCAAGCTCATACAGATCATTGCGCCATCCTTCATAATCCTCTTCTTCAATGCGGCGGAGGCAGTCATTGGTTTTATTCAGCGCGGCAGTGATCATTTCCGGCTTCAATGCCTTGTCATCTGTTTCCTTCAGGATTTCCAGAATGCTTTCCTGCCTTGTCCTCAGATCAAGACATCTCTGTTTCAGAACAGCAAAGAATTCTTTTCTGACGTGATCGGGAAGCTGACGCAGTGAGGCAAACGGCACATAGGTGTGTTCCGCTTTTCTGAGCCACTCCTCAGGATCGGTTTCTGATTCCGCCTGCAGAAGCAGTTTGTCTATGATTGTATAAATGGTTTCATAGTCTTCCGGACGCGGTGAGAAGCACGATGCGAGCTCCAGGAAGGCTTTTCTGCCTTCCTCATCCGCGCACATGGCTTCCGCTGCTCTGCGGAATGCTTCCTGCTGCAGCTGGGTGTGGCGTCCTTCGCTGATGACGTTGGCGGTTGTCGCAGGATCGAGTCCGATCACGTTGTAATACTTTTTGATAACATCCAGGCACCAGGAATCAATGGTGGTGATGCATGCGGTGGAAAGCAGGGTGATCTGTTCATCCAGATAGTCCTCATCTTCCTTTGTCTCCGCAAGACTCCTGCTGAGATAGAGCTCCTCAGCCAGTCTGTTTTTCATTTCTTCGGCAGCTGCCGCCGTGAATGTCAGCGCCATGATGCGGCTGACGGGAATGCGGTCGTTGATGATCCGCTTCATGATTCTGGTGACAAGCACACGTGTCTTGCCGGCACCTGCGGAGGCGCCGACGATGATATTTCTGCCGCTGAGTTCATTGATCACATCCTGCTGGAAGGGATCACAGCCGCTGATATCGTATCTCATTCGGGTTTCACCTCCTTGAGTTTCAGACTGTCTTCAAAGACGGTATCCGGCGTTCTCTCATCGCCATGGAAGCGGCAGATCCTGCGGAAGTCGCAGAATGTGCAGGCTTCCTTCACCGGTGCCACACGGATGCCGAGATCCTGCGGCGCATCGGAAAGCAGCTGGGACGCGAAGTATTCGTAGCATGCCTGCAGACAATCCGTGACCGCGTTGATGCTGTAACGGTTCTTCAGACCCTTGAGATATTTTCCGCTGCCATCGAGCGCATCCGCTTTCTCCGTGAAGCGCCATCCGCTCAGTCTGCGTGAAGCGTCTTTGAGCTCCTCTTTGAGTTCAGTGTCAAAACGGGGATCATTGACCGTCAGCTTGAAGCCATTGCGGTTGATCTTGGCCGCAGGCACGTCAGATGAGGAGATGTTCTCATCTTTCATTGAGAAGTAATATGTGCCGCCTGCCTCATCGTCCGGAAACATGGAAGCGGCGGTGATCAGATAGGAAAGAAGCTGCAGCTGCAGACCCTGGGCTGCCTTTTTCTCATTGAGATCCTTTGCCGAGGACTTGTAGTCAAGGACGGAGATCATATGATTCCCGTCATCCCGGTTGATGCGGTCAATGGTACCGCGCAGTCTGACGTGCTCAGAAATTGCAAAATCCTCAAAATGCTTTTCGGCAGCCAACGGCTTCATGCGGGTATTCTTTTCGTAGCGCGCCAGGAACGAGGCGGAGCGAAGCAGGGATTCTGTCATCCTGTCTTCACTGATGGAAATCAGTTCTGCCTCATACGGATGACTGATTGCCATTGCCTCAAAAAAGGGATGAATCAGAGAGCGGATCATCGGTTCATCGATATTCGCGGCATATTCCGTGTCAATCGAGCCGTCATCCTTCTGAATCGCGTTTTCCATAAAGGCATGCTGGATGTTGCCGATGGATGCGGGAGAAAGCTCAAGGGCATCAGGCTTGCGCACATGCAGGCCGGAAGCGATGAAATAGCGGTAAGGGCAGGAAAACCAGGATTCCACGGAACTGATCGAACCGCGGATAAAATACCCTCCGTCTTCGCCGGTGCGGGTAAAGAGCTTCTGTGCCGTTTCCTTCATCAGTCTGTGGGCAGGACGCTGCGCCGGTGTTCCGGCTGCGCATGCCATCAGACCTTCTATCTGCAGGGAAGGCATCGATGTGATTTCATAGGCAGGGAAGATCTCTCTGCCCTGTGAGTCGTTTGTATAGCAGGAGAAGCGCAGCTGTGTGCCGCTTGCCTGTATCCAGGAAAGCTGTTCCATATAGCTGTCTCTGCGCTCCTTCAGGGAAGGATAGGCGTCTACATTGCGGACATATTCTTCATCAAAGATACCGCCCATTGGCTGGAAGCCGGGATATGCCGTGCTTGCACATCCGCAGATATATGTGATTTCCTGCGGATCCACCGGGTGCGTCAGATCGCTGACGGTGCAGAAAGATGTCGTATAAGCGCTTGTTGGAAGTGAAGTGAAAGCCAGCTGTTCCGCAAGGAAAACAGCATCTTCCGCGCTCTCTGCCAGCGGCAGGCATTTCTGCAATGCACTGCGCAGACGCAGTCCGGCAGTTCTTTCCGCTGCCTGTTTCAGCAGCGCGGAGGAAGAACAGACGGTATACGCCGCCTTCAGAATGTCAGCGCCGGAAGCGGCATTCAACAGAAGATTCAGGGAAGGCGTGATGTTTTCAAACAGTCTTTCTGCTTCTTCTTCCATCTGTTTCAGATACGCAGCCTCAGCCGGCGGCTTGGGCGGATCGGAACGTCTGGCATGTACTTTGTTCAGACTCTGCACGAAGGCATCATAAAGATGCGGCGGCGCGCACTCCGTCATGGTGGATTTGAGATATTCATACAGATTCCAGGAGATGGATTCACTGAATGCGCCGTTTAACAATGCCCTAAGCAGACTGTCCGCGTCACGGTCTGCCGCAAGACGGACAAGGGAAGCGAAAGCGGACGGCAGGCGTACCGGAACGCTGTCTGAGACATAGGAGAAGGGAATGCCGCAGCGCTCAAAGACGGCGCGCAGAACCGGCATCTGGGAAGAAGGGGAACAGAGGATGACATTGCATGGAACATTTTCCGCAATGATTCTCTGGGCGATTCCTTCAATCTCACGGCGCATGGAAAGGGCAGTGCTGTATGTTCTCTTCTGCACTTCACATGCGGGATACGGCTCATATGTCATTTTCTCTTTCAGCTTTCTGCTCAGCTCATACCAGAAATAATCCCGGTAAAAGCCATAGGAGAGCACGGTGCTGCCGTGTTCTCTGTGCAGGAAGGCTTCCGCACTGAGGCGTGTTCGGCGCTCTTTCTCTGTATGAAGAAGCGCTTTTGAAACGATTTCTTTCAGCTCCTTCCGGCTGGCATCATCCTCGGGAAGGGCATCTGATGAAATGCCGTATAAGGCAAGGGATTCCGCAAAGGAAAGAACTTCGCGGAAAAAGGCGGGATAGGAAAACATGTTTCCGTAATAAGCATACTGATCCGCATGGTTTCTCAGCTGCTGGGCAAAGCTGAAAAGCGCCTCTTCCGCGCTTTCTGTCTCATCTGAAGAGATGAGTGCTTTCAGGGAAGAGATGCCTGTGCCGCACGTGCTTCGAAGATTGTGCAGGATGCTTTCTTTTCTGTATTCTTCAGCGATGATCATTGTCATGGCTCTATTCTATCATTGAACAGCTTCCGCAACACCTGTGCAGTTTCCGGCAGTGAAATTTTTCTCACACTATGTCATTTTTCCGGAAAACAGTTCATAATGGATTCTGACGGAGGTGTTTTATGCCAAGAGAATTTAAATTTGAAATCATCAGAGAAATTGCCAGACTCACAGAGAATGAGGGAAACAACGGCACTCTGTATACAAAGGAACTCAATCTGATTTCCTATAACGGTGCCGCACCGGTATATGATATCCGCAACTGGACAGAGAACAGCGCAGGCGAAAGAAGAATGGGCAAGGGCATTACCCTGAGCCTGGACGAACTGGCTGAACTCAGAGACGCGCTGGAAGATCTCGAAGATTTGAATTTCGCGGAATAACAGACTTCAAAAGGAAAAAACAGCAGGAATTACTGTATAATTCTCTTTAGAAGCATGATGGGAGGAAAATGAACATGAATACATATGTGATTTATAAATCATCCAGGGCAGACAGGCTCGAATGCGTTACTTTTGCCGGCGATGAGATCGTCCTGAAAGCATATATGAACCGTGTTCCGTCCGCACCGGCACACATTGAAGCTGCCGGCATCAGTCTGGTCAGTGAGTTCGATGTGGAACAGACACTGATCCCCGGTGTTACCAAGAGAACGATCATGTATGACGGATACAATGACGTATTCGGCGAGATGCTCTGGAATGAAGATGAGACATACACATTGAAATTCCCGGATGAGATCATCCGCATCATCCGCATGGACAAGCATACATTCACATTCTTCCGCAATGATGTCAGCGCAGCCACGCTGACGTCGGCGAAGGGACTGCCGGTGAAAAAGGACAGCGAGTACACATATACGCCTGTATTCAAGGTGGAGTCGGATAACAGCATCTCGCAGAGAGCGCTTTATACGGCGCTGAGTTTCCTTGTGCTTTATTTCGGATTCTGAGACGTCTGATCAAAGCAGACGTTTTTTGAAAAACAATCACGGAGGCAAATATGACAGAAGCCATTGAAAGAGCGGCCAGAAAGAAAACATCATCCACTGCCGCAAAGAAAAAGACAACTTCCACAGCGAAGAAAAAGACATCCACGACAGCGAAAAAGAAGACAACGACAGCGAAGAAGAAAACAACCGCTTCCACGTTCCGCGTCAGCGCAGCTGAAAAGAAGATCATCACAAATTACCGCAAGTGCAATCCGCTTGTGAAGAAAATCATCGCGGTTCTGGCGGAGAAGGGATCCGGAACAGTGACACGCGCGGAGATTGAAGGGCTGACCCGCGGAGACATGGAGAGCATTCTGAATGATCAGGGCGATATTCTTTGATATTGACGGAACCCTGATTTCCATGAAGACCAGGCGCTTTGAACAAAGCCTGATCGATGCCCTGCATGAGCTGCAGGCAAAAGGCATCCGCCTTGCGATTGCCTCCGGAAGACCGCCGGTGCAGCTGCCTCTTCTGGGAGAAGCGTTCAATGCCTATCCCTGGGATGCCTATGTCATGATGAACGGCCAGTACTGCATGGATCAGGAAAGACAGGCGTTTTACCGTCTTCCGATCCCGAAGGAAGCCCTCGAGTCCCTCGTGCCGTGGCTCAAGGAACATGCGGATTATCCCTGCAGTTTCTATGAGCTTTCATACAGCTATGACATCGCCTGGAACCAGGGGATGTATGAGTATCTGAAATCCATCGGGAAAGAGGATACCATGGCGCCTGTCGACGATCCGATCAGGGCATTAACCCATGAGACATATCAGATCTGTCCGTACATTCCGCCGGAAATGGACGCGGAATGGCTGAAACATGCCCCGGGCATGAAATCAGCGCGCTGGACAGATCAGTTCGCCGATATGATCCCGTCAGAAGGCGGCAAGCCGGAAGGCATCCGCCGTGTTCTGGAACGCTGGAATCTCACACCTGAGGAATGCATGACATACGGAGACGGCGGCAATGACATCTCGATGCTTGCCTTTGCCGGAACAGGTGTTGCGATGGGACAGGCGGCTGATGAAGTGAAGCAGGCGGCGGACTATGTGACCGATGCCTGTGAGGATGACGGCATCCTGAAAGCATTCAGGCACTTCGGACTGCTGGAGTAAGATTCGTAACCATGATATAATCATCTGGTATTTCGGAGGTGCTATGAGTTATTTGTTGTTTGCGCTGGTCTTTGCCCTGTGTCTGACAGCCGGTCTCTGGCTGTATGGCACTGCAATCCAGCAGTTCAAAGAAAAAAAATATATGATGACTGCCGTCAGCCTGGCAGTCACTGCGGGAGTTACGGTATTGGTATGGTTCTCCTTTAACTTCCAGTTTACGGCAGCTGCGCTCGGCTTTGCGGCAGCGCTCTTCCTGGCAGTGGATCCGTTCTCACTGACAGAAGAGAAAGCGCATGCCATCGGCAAGGAGTACAAGCGTGAGAAGGCGCTGAAAGAACAGAAAGAAGAACAGGAACGTGAAGACGAAATGCGCAGAGCAGAAAACGCGCGCGTCTACCGTGAAGCTGTAAAAGAACTGAAAAAGCGTGATTCCGGCAAATAGTCCGGCATCATGCTTTTTTCTTCAGGAGGTAAGCAAATGAGAAAAACGGAATTAACGATCTGTCTTCTTGCGGCTGTGATGTTTACCGGCTGCCAAAAAGCAGATACACCGGAAGAGACACCTGCCCCGAGCGAGGAACCGGTTGAAACATTCAGTGTGTGGACGGTGGAACCGTCCATGACATACAAGTCCGTCAAGATCCCGGAACAGCCGTATCTGACAGAAGTGCGCTTTGACACGAAAGAAAACGGCACTGTCTACGCGGCGGCGCAGATGGACAGAAAGGGATATGGCCAGGAATGGAACGGCATGGGATACACGCCGGATTCTGTCATTGTCTCTGACGGCATGAACCAGGGAATCGCCGATTATACCGGAACCGAGATCTATCCTCTCAGCATCGCGGTGCACTCCACGCCGTTTGCGGCAGGCATTGTCGCCGGAAGGACTAAAGACGCATCCGGCAATCCGGCATACCGCTTCGGAGCGGTGAATACCGCATCCTCTTCCGTGACGTGTTTCCGCGGTGATTTCAAAACGACGGAAACACTTGGACTTGCGGATTTCAACTATGATCCTTTCCGCAGAAACACCTATCCATACTTTGTGATCAAGAATGACGTATTCGGCGTGGCCATTCCGGTGCTTGATGCGGAAGGCACATTCCAGTACGAATATAAATTCGAGCAGTACACAGGTCCGGCGCTTGGCGCAAAGCTGATCGTTCCGGTCGTGGATGACATGTACTACACCCAGAAATATGTTCTCTGCGAGGAGAACGGAAAGGTGCTCGGCGATCTTGCCCAGGGCAGAGGCACATACCGTGAGAATTCATTCATCAACGGCTTCTATGTCATCGCCCAGCAGAATGAAGCGACATTCATCAAGGTCGGCACCGGCCAGGTCGGTCTTACATACAATGAAGCGAAGTACTTCCAGGACGGATATGCCCCGGTTGCGAGAAACGGCAAATGGGCATTCCTGGATGAGAAGGGAAATGAGGTATGCGACTTCCTGTTTGATGACGCACTGCCTTTATACAACGGAAAGAGCTGGGTTAAATACGACGGCAAATGGGGAATCCTTGACGTCAGAAGCGCGGTTGAACATGACGGCGGTCTCACCATCAGCAACTGTTTCCCGTGCGAAGAGGAACTGATTGGCACCGTGCAGGTCAATGTTTCCTCACTCTCCATCCGCACCGGTCCTGCGACTTCCAAAACAAAAGCAGGCATGTGCCGCAAAAACGCTGTCTATCAGGTATATGAGACAAGCGAAGGAGAAGGATATACATGGTACAGGGTCGGAAACGGACTCTGGGTGCCGAACGACGGCAAATGGCTGACATATACCGCAAAAGTTGACTCCGGAAACTGATCCGGAGTTTTTTTCATAATATCTTAAGGAGTTTACAGGACCGGACGCATTGTATGGGTGAGGGGACAATGATACAATCAGTAATGGTGTGAGTCCGGAGGTATACATATGTCAAAAAAGAAAATCATCGCTGCAGTATGCGCGGCTGCGCTTGTGCTGGCAGCTGGTGTGTGGTTCTTTCTGAATAACCGCACAGGAGGCGGAAGCGATGCTGTATTCGTGCAGAAAGTCAGTGATCTGACCGGCTCCATGGCAGTGATTACCGACCGCTATTCCGGTGTTGTGGAATCCCAGGAGAGTATCGCTGTCAAGAAAGACAATGCCCGCACTGTCGCGGAAATCTACGTGCAGGTATCGCAGGTGATTGAAAAAGATACGCCGCTGTTCCGCTATGATACGCAGGAAGCGGAGAACAGCATTGCCAATACGGAGCTTTCCATTGAGGAAAACAACATCCGCATCGGCCAGCTGAATGAAGATATCAAAGAGCTTCAGAAGGAAAGAGACGCTGCGCCTGAGGACGCTAAGCTCGAATATACAAAATCCATCCAGGACGCGGAAATGCAGATCAAGACGCTGCAGCTGAACAACAAGAACCAGCAGGCGCAGCTGTCCAAATATAAAAACGAAGTCAACAACGCGACCGTCCGCTCAGAAGCTGGCGGCGTCATCAGAGCCATCAACGAAAACGGCGGATATGATCAGTTCGGCAACGAACAGCCGTTCATCTCGATCATGGAAACGAATGACTTCCGCGTCAGGGGAAAGGTCAGCGAACAGTCCATTTCGACGATTTCCGTCGGACAGAACGTCGTGATCCGCTCCCGTATCGATGAAAACCAGACGTGGTCAGGCACGATTGCCAGAATCGAAACAGATCCGGATACGGAAAACAATAACAACTATTACATGCCGGCGGAAACAGCTTCCTCCTATCCGTTCTATATCACGCTTGCCTCCAAGGAAGGCCTGATGCTTGGCCAGCATGTTTTCATTGAGCCTGATTACGGCCAGAGCACGGTGAAGACAGGACTGTGGCTGGACGCGTCCTTCATTGCCGAAAACGAGGACGGCAGCCGCTATGTATGGGCAGCGGAAAACGGCAGACTGAAAAAGCGCACGGTTGAAACCGGTGAGCTGGATGAGGAAACATATACATATGAGATTCTTTCCGGACTCAGTGAGGATGATCTGATCACCTGGCCGGATGAGTCGCTGCAGGAAGGCATGAAGGTAACGGAAAACCTGGAAATGCCGGCGGAGGGAATGTAAGCCATGATCCTCGACCTTCAGCATATCAATAAGCACTACGGAACAGGACAGGTCACTGTCGCCGCATTGAAGGACGTCTCCTTTCAGGCGGAAGAAGGTGAATACATCGCCATCATGGGACCTTCCGGATCCGGCAAGACAACACTCATGAATATATTAGGCTGTCTGGACAGAAGCGACAGCGGAACATACATCCTGGATGGAACGGATATCTCCGCACTGGATGAAAGACAGCTTTCCGACGCAAGACTGAACAAGATCGGCTTTGTCTTTCAGACCTTTCAGCTGCTTCCGGGCGAAACAGCGCTGGAGAACGTGGCGCTGCCGCTGATCTATGCCGGCGTGAAAAAGCAGGAACGGCTGGAAAGAGCTGCCGAGTCACTGCGCAGGGTGGGACTGGAAGAGCGCATGAATTTCTATCCGAACCAGCTTTCCGGCGGTCAGAAACAGCGTGTCGCGATTGCCAGGGCAATGATCAACAATCCCCGGATCCTGCTTGCGGACGAGCCGACAGGCGCTCTGGATCAGGCAAGCGGCGCACAGGTCATGAAGCTGTTTGAAGAACTGAATGAAGAAGGCGTGACCATCATCATGATCACCCATGACGCCAATGTGGCATCCCATGCCAGACGTGTTCTGCATATCATTGACGGCGAACTGAGCGAGCAGGGAGGCAGTGAATCATGAAAAAGAAAACGATCATTGCCGTACTGGCGCTGCTTCTTGCGGCAACTGCCGGCTTCTTCGGCCTCAAGGCATACAACAGATACAATGCCGTGGCGGATGTCATGCCGGTCGCCGCGCTGAATGTGCCGTATTACCAGGAAGACTATTCCACTTATGGAATCGTATACGATACAGACGGCCAGCAGGTTTACGTATCACCATCCTCCGTCATCACAAAGGTGTTTGTCTCGGAAGGACAGGAAGTCTCACCGGGAGCGAAGCTGATGGAATACGATATGACGTCGCTGCTGAGCTCCATTGAACT
Organism: uncultured Erysipelotrichaceae bacterium; assembly: GCA_900320455.1. Lineage (GTDB taxonomy): Bacteria > Bacillota_I > Bacilli_A > Erysipelotrichales > Erysipelotrichaceae > Bulleidia. The sequence goes on from ONSK01000125.1 coordinate 19,207, forward strand.
CAAGGAACTGGAGATTTCCCATCTCTCACAGAATATTGTCACCGCGAAACAGGAACTGGCAAAGCTGAAGCGGACAAAGCCGGCACCGGAAAGAACACCGGAACCGGAAGTCCCGGAAGAAACACCCGGTCCTGAGGAAACACCGGAGCCGGAAGAAAGACCGATGCCGGAAAAGGCAAAGGACAATGATGCCTGGACGCTGATTGACTCCTTTGAAGACAGGGTGACTGATGATGCGGACGGAACAGCTGAGAAGCCGTACCGTTTCATCATCGTGCAGGACGGCGCGGTTTCCGGCAGCTTCCTGACAGCTTTGAAGGCGGAACATCCCGATACATTTGTCAGATTTGAAACACATGCGGAAAACACGGCGGATTCACCGATGGTTTCTGGCTATCTGTTGAATACGTCAAGACTCCATGATTCCTATGAGGAAGGCGGCTATACGATCTTCCATCTGATCGTGGAAACAGCATCCGCTGAAAACAGCACAACCGAAGATGAAGTGCCGTGGCCTTCTCCGACAAAGAAACCGGATCATAACGGCGGAAAGAAAAAGCCGACGCCTGCACCCACTGCAGCGCCTGATGACGGTTCTGGATCGGACGGCGGCGATTCCTCTGATTATTCCGATCAGGGATATACGGCAGCGGAGCTGGCAAAGCTGATCAAGGCGAAGGAAAGAGAGCTTGTGGATCTCGATCTCAGCCGCAGAAAGGCCCAGCAGGAGCTGAAAGAACTCCAGCAGTCACTGCAGGACGGCACCGTCTACGCGAAGAAAGGCGGCATCGTCCAGCATGTCGGCGATCCGGCAAATCCTCCCCAGGACGGCAGCGCCTTCATTGAAATCACAGCCGGCAGCGGCGTGTATGTGCAGGGCGCGGTTTCAGAACTGCAGCTGGACAGAGTCCGTTTCGGCCAGAATGTCAAAGCGACAAACTGGGAGGACGGCACGGAATATGAAGGATATGTATCCTCGCTGGATGAATATCCGAATACCTCAAATGAATACTACGGCGGCAGCGGCAATCCGAACGCGTCGTACTATACGTTTTATGCCTACTTCGAGGAAAAAGGCAATCTGAAGAACGGCAGCTATCTGATGATCAATTTCGTATCCGACGATGACGGAACAACCGGCATGATCTGTCTGGATCGTGCCTATGTCAGAAAAGATGCCGGCGGCAGCTATGTCATGAAAGATGAAAACGGCCGGCTGAAAAAGCAGTATGTGCATACCGGCAAGGTATATTACGGCAGAATGATTGAAATCAAAGACGGTCTTACGATCGAAGATTCCATCGCGTTCCCTTACGGCAGCGGCGGCCAGGAAGGCGCCAAGACAAAGATGACGGAAGGCATGGAAGGAGGGATGATGTACTGATGCTTGAAAACATACGTTTATCATTCCGCGGCATCTTCTCGCATAAGATGCGTTCCTTCCTGACGATGCTCGGCATCATCATCGGCATCGCCGCGATCATCGCGATCGTTTCCACCATCCAGGGAACCAATGAACAGATCAAGAAGAACCTGATCGGCTCCGGCGTCAATAACGTCCGTGTCCGCGTGATGCAGGGCGACTGGGAGTATGAATTCTCGCAGGGAATTCCTGACGGCATTCCGGTGCTGGATGAAAATCAGCGTGAATCACTTGCGGCAATCGACAATGTCGAGGAGGTTTCCTTCTACCGCAGCCGTCAGGAATATGACGGTGTGTTCCATCTCAATGATTCGCTGGCAGGCGGCATTGTCTACGGCGTGGATGAAAAGTATCTGAGCACTGCCGGTCTTACCGTGCAGGAAGGAAGAGGCATCTCCGCGCGTGATATCAGTAAGTTCCGCCGCGTGTGCCTGCTTGATGAAGCAGCCGCCCAGACGCTGTTCAACGGTGCTGAGGCAGTCGGCAGCACGATTGAGATCCGCCGGGTGCCCTATACCGTATGCGGCATTGTCCGGGAAAAGGAAACGTTTGAACCTGCCATTGTGACAATGGAGGACTACTACACATACATCAGCGATTCGGCCGGCATGATTCTGATTCCGGAAAGCACCTGGCCGGTTGTATATCAGTATGATGAACCGCAGAGCGTACTGCTCAAAGCTTCGGAAACAGAAGCGATGACGCAGATCGGAAAAGAAGCCGAGGAAATCCTGAACGGACGTCTGAATGCCGCGGAGTATTCCTATAAGGCGGAAGATCTGCTCAAGCAGGCAAGAGACATCCAGCAGCTCTCCGAGAGCACAAATACGATGCTGCTGTGGATCGCCGGCATTTCGCTGCTGGTCGGCGGCATCGGCGTCATGAACATCATGCTTGTCAGCGTCACCGAAAGAACGTCGGAAATCGGTCTGAAGAAAGCAATCGGCGCCTCGAAGAAGGCAATCCTGTCACAGTTCCTGACAGAGGCTGTCGTGCTGACGTCGCTCGGCGGTGTGCTCGGTGTTATCACCGGCATCATCCTGGCAGAGCTGATCTCGCAGCTCAACGGCACGCCGGTAGCCATCTCCTGGAACGCGGCAGTGATCGCTGTCCTGTTCTCGATGGTCATCGGTATCGTCTTCGGACTGCTTCCTTCCTACAAGGCAGCCAATCTCGATCCGATCGAAGCATTGCGCAGAGAATAACAAAACAACAGCAGGTCATCAGGCCTGCTGTTTGTATTTCAGAAATCCGCGTGCATGTATTCGCTGTGATCAGCGGTATAAACGGTGAATCCGGAAGCGTCAAGAATGCCGTAGGAGCGGGGATGGCCGCCTTTCGGCAGTGAAGCTGATCCGGGATTGCCGATCAGGATGCCGTCTGTTGTCTCAGCGGCAGGAAGATGCGTATGCCCGTACAGGAACACGTCGCCTTTCTGCAGCAGGGGAAGATGATCGGGACCGTAGATATGGCCATGACTCATGATCACCTTGTGCGAGAAGAGATACAGGGTGTTGGAATCTGCCATGCAGGGGAAGGAGAGCACCATCTGATCCACTTCCGCTTCACAGTTGCCTCTGACCGCAATGATGTCTTCCGCATTCCGGTTCATGATTTCAATGACCTTCTTCGGCGCGTAATCATCCGGCAGATCATTGCGCGGACCGTGGTAGAGAACATCCCCAAGACAGAGGATCATGCCCGCTCCGTGTTTTGAAGCAGCTTCCTCCATCAGCAGGGCGCCTTTCAAAGATCCGTGAATGTCTGAAATCACAAGTATTTTTTCTGTATTTTTCATAGAATTAATCACTCCATAAAAAATAGTATCATATATCCGCATGCTATAATAACTGCAAGGAGCCAATGATTATGAAAAACAAATGCATCATTATCGGTGTCAGCGGCGGAATCGCCGCATATAAAATCTGCAGTCTTGTTTCATCGCTGCACAAGCAGGGCAATGAAGTCCACGTCCTGATGACAAAGGGAGCGGAACAGTTTGTCTCTCCGCTGACATTCCAGACCCTGAGCGGAAACCGCGTTGTGCGTGATATCTTCAGTCTGGATGAGAATCCGGAAGTGCATCATATCGCTCTTGCCGCAAAGGCGGATGCCTTCGTCATCGCCCCGGCAACCGGCAATACGATTGCCAAAGTGGCCAACGGCATCGCCGATGACATGTTGACGGCAACATTCCTTGCGGCAACGTGTCCGAAGCTGATCGTGCCGGCCATGAACGTGCACATGCTGGAAAATCCGGTGACCCAGGACAATCTGGAAAAGTGCCGCGGATACGGCATCCATGTGATGGATTCGGCGGAAGGCTGGCTGGCCTGCGGTGATACCGGAAAGGGACGCATGCCGGAAGCGGATGAAATCGAGGACGCGATTGCCTCCATCATTGAAACAGACAGATATCTGGAAGGAAAGAAGGTACTGATTACTGCCGGTCCGACCCAGGAAGCGCTGGATCCGGTCAGATACCTGACCAACCATTCCTCCGGAAAGATGGGATACGCTCTGGCAAGAGCTGCCCGCAACAGAGGCGCGGAAGTCACGCTTGTCTCGGGCAAGACAAACCTGAAGACGCCTTTTGGCGTAAACCGCGTGGATGTGACAAGCGCTGCCGATATGGCGGATGCGGTTCTTTCCTGCAGTGACATGCAGGATGTGATCATCATGTCTGCCGCGATCGCCGACTACACACCGGAAACCGTTGCCAAGAACAAGATCAAAAAGCAGGAAGGGGAATTCGTCCTGCCGCTGAAGAGAACAACGGATATCCTGAAGGAACTTGGTGCCGGCAAGAAGGAAGGGCAGATCCTGATCGGTTTCGCGATGGAAACGGAAGATCTGATCAAAAATGCCGAAGGCAAGCTGGCAAAGAAAAACGCGGATTACATCATCGCCAACTCGATCAATGAAAAAGGAGCCGGATTTGCCGTGGATACCAATTCCGTCACAATCATTTCAAGGGAAAAGAAATGGTCTGTCGGACTTCTTTCCAAGGATGATACGGCGGAAGAAATACTGGATTACTGTGTAAAGGGGAAATAGGGAAAATGCTGCTGACAATTGATGTTGGAAACACGAATATCGCTCTTGCGGTCATGAAGGGATATGAGATTCTTGGAAGATACCGTCTGATGACACAGACAACCAGGACGTCTGATGAGTACGGCTTCTTCATCATGACGTTCATGACACAGGCAAAAATCAATGCCGGGGATATTGAGGATGTCATTATCTCCTCCGTTGTTCCGAAGCTGATGTACTCACTGACATCCGCAATCATCAAATATCTGAACAAAAAGCCGATCATCATTGACGGAACGCTGGATACAGGAATTCATCTCGGCATGGCCAATCCGTCCAGTGTCGGCGCGGACAGAATCGTCAATACCTCCTGGGCATGGCATACATATCACCGTTCCGCAATCATCATTGACTTCGGTACAGCCACAACATTTGACTATATCGACGGCGACGGCGTGTTCAAGTACGTCATCATCATGCCGGGTCTTGACATCGCCCTGCATGCCCTGACATCCAAGGCCGCAAAGCTGCCGGAAATCGAAATCACCAAGCCGGCTTCCGTGCTTGGCACAAATACCGTGCACGGCATGCAGGCAGGAACTGTCTACGGCTATATCGGCGCGGTGGAATACATCATCCGCCAGATGAAGAAGGAACTGAATGATCCGGATGCCCTGGTATTCGCGACCGGCGGACTTGGCAGAGTGATTGCCAATGAGACCGATGAGATCAACGACTATGATCCTGATATTGCCTACAAAGGCATGAAAATCATTTACGACATGCAGAAAAAATAATGACAGCTGGAGGTGGCTGCGATGAAAAACACAATGCGTTTCCTGTTATGCATTCTGGTTTTTGCAGTGTTTTCCTGGAATCTTTCGGCGAATTCCGCAAAGACGGAATGGAATGGAACAGACAGCAGCGGCGCTCAGGTGCTGGATGAAGACTGTCCTGTCATCGTGCAGCACGAAGATCTGACGTTTGATATCAGAAGCTTTCCGGGGATCGGAACCAATGCCGGTGAGGCGACTGTGGAAGCTGCCTATACGTTTCATAATCCGGCGGATTATGCCGTGGACGCCCGTCTTGCCTTTCCGTTCGGCACACTGCCTGAATATCCTGTTTTTGAGGCAGATGACATGTCCTATTTCGGCAAGGTATGCAAAGTTCTTACGGATGGAAAAGAAACAGACAGCGAGCTTCACTTCACGTTTCATCCAAGAGGATCATCCTTTTCCGTGGAAGAAGATCTGCCGCGGTTAAAGGAGGGATATAACGAAGACGGCTTCTGGAAGAGAGATCAGATCGTCACAAAGTATACATGGCACTGGGACAGTGTGCCGGATACAGACGGCGTGTATAAGATCGGAAACATCACAGTCAGCGCTGATCCGCAGAAAACAAGACTGCTTGATGGAACCAATGACGGCGGCAGCTATGAAAATGCAAAGGCTGAACTGCAATTCTATTACCGGGATCATGTAACACCAGTCTTGTATGTCGCCGGAGAACAGCCGGAATTCAGTGACTGGACGTTCCGCCTTTCCGTTGGAGAGGGAGAACCGGATTGTGAAATCTCGCTTCAGAATACGGAAGTCATGACCCTTGAGGACTATGTCCTTTCACAGGAAAGACCTCTGCAGGAAATCTCTGATTCCGACTGGTTCAATATCATGACTGCGGAATTCAGGGAAATGAATGACGGGACTGTGATGAGTCCTGCGTATGAATACAGGGCCGCGGCAGAAGATCTTCTCGGCTGGTGTGTCTACTCACTTCATTTTGAGCCGGGACAGACACTGCAGAACAGTGTGACGGTACCCATGTATCCGGCAGTTGAAACTGCCTATGAACCTCCTCTTCACACCTATACATATCTTCTGACACCGGCTTCCACATGGAAGTCATTCGGCAGTCTGGATATTCAGATCAATACACCGTTTGAGGTATATCAGAAAGCATCTGCCTTAGAAAAGACAGATGCCGGATATCATATTCATTATGATGAACTGCCGCAGAAGGACTTTGTATTCCGTCTGTCAGAAAGTGCGAATCCTGTGAAGCAGATGCGGAGCGGTGATTATCTGTTAATGCTGATTATGATACCGCCGCTGCTTCTGCTCGTGCTTGTGATTCTGTTTGTGAGATTCTTGCTGAAAAAACTGTTCAGCCGTTCTCGGCGTTCAGACGCCTGAGCCAGTAATCCCCGACCGGAATGGAAGCTTCTTCTGGTGTCCAGGGGACTTCATGACGTTCAAAATAACCGATGACCCTGTTCTCACTGTCCCTGACCGGGACGAAGAACTCGCGCTCACCGGTTTTTCTGTTGTATGTCTCAAACATCTCATCTTCACCGGCGTCAGCGCGCTCAAGGAACTTTTCGATTTTCGGCTTTGTGCTTTCATTGTGGCAGTTGAAGAGGGAAGCGCCGATATTGACACGTGCTCCATAGCGCTTTCTCGCTGTCCTGTTCATATAGCGGACGGTATGCGTTCTGTCGACAAAGACGATCTCGTAGGGATACGCATCGATGATGGCTTCAAATACTTCTTTTGTAATTTCCATGATTCTGTTACCTCTGTATTCATCATACGGCATCTGCCGTTTTTCTGATATGATGACGCATTGAAAAAGCCGGGAAACCGGCTTTCTGTCATTTCTTTCTGTATACGGCAAATCCGCCGTGTCCATACAGGTGAATTGTCCTGTTCAGGAATCCGTGATCATGAACGGTATTCTCGGATGCCGCCGCAAGCAGCTCCATACCTTCGCGTTCTGTCTGATACTCCTGGCCGCTGCCGAAGACGAGATTGCCGTCTTTATCACGCAGTTCGATTCTTGTCATGATCATATCTTCAGCTTCTGTATCATATGTGACGATATGAGCGCTTTTGGGATCGGCTGTATGAATGACATATTCCTTTCCGGAAGGTGTGACTGCCTTGATTTCACCGGGCATATACGCGGTATCAAACAGAGCGAAGCAGTCATGTGTCTCTTTGGTTTCCTGCAGTTCGCCGTTGATATAGAGAGAAACACTTTCTTCAGCAGTATAGACTTCAGCCGTTAACGGTGTTCCCGGCGGGATATCATATGTCCAGCATTCCTTTGCGTCAGTGAACTTCCATGGTCCGAACATTCTCGGTGTTCCGTACTTCTCCGGCGGACGGACGCATACATACGGTTCTGTCCGCAGTCCGAAGACGATTTCTCTGTAATAGGAGACAGGACGGCGGAAGCCGAAGCGGTCAAGGTCACCGGAATCGTTGTTGAGTGCGGGATACGGCTGGGAAAGCTCACCCATGTAATCCCATCCGGTCCAGGTGAAATCACCGATGCACTGCGGCAGGGAGGTGATGATCCGCCAGTTTTCCGCAATGTCTTTCGGATATGTTTCCGTGCCGAGCATGATGCGGTTCGGATAATTGACTGCGTCTTCTGCGTAGCGGGCTGTCATGTAGTTGTAGCCCTGCACGTCTGTGCTTGTTTCCAGACGTTCCAGCACCTTTGTGACAACCGGATGCAGGGTGATGTCCTTCATTCTTGAAGCCATCAGCGCCATGAAGCGGTTGACGTCTCCCGAGGCATAGAAGGAGCGGTCCTTGCCGGTCAGATCGACAGCGATGTCAATGACTTCGTCACCGGCCGCAAACGCGCCGTTGACGCCGTTTGTAACAAAGCGGGTGTCATCAAGCAGATGAATCTCTTCGAAGATATCATGAGCTGCCTCAAAGCCGCGGTCAGTGTTGATCTCGGAGATCTCATTGCCGGAGGAATAACCGACGACGCACGGATGATTGCGGGAACCTTTGACCGTCTGATCAACCGTCTGTTTCCAGGAACGGCTGAAATTCTGGGCATAGTCGCCGAAGCCCTTCATCTTTGTCCACATATCGCAGACTTCATCCAGCACCCAGACACCGAGTTCATCACATACTTCCAGCAGCTCCTGCGAAGGGTGGTTGTGAGCGCTGCGGATGGCGTTGAAGCCCGCTTTCTTCAGACGCTTGACGCGGTAGTATTCAAATCCTTTTTCCGCGACACCGCCGAGAATGCCTTCATCATGATGAATGCACGCGCCGCGCAGCTTTACCGTCTTTCCGTTGATGCGAAGGCCATGGACCGCATCAAATGTTTCTTTGCGGAAGCCGGTTCTGACGGACGCTGTTTCTTCACCGACAGTGACTGTCACATCATAGAGATACGGATCTTCCTCACTGTAAAGATGCGCGTTTCTCAGATACAGTCTGCGGTCAATCTGGTATCTGTCTCTGACTCTGAGCGAGAAGGTTTCTTCACATACACATGTGCCGGAAGATGTGATCCGGATCGTTCCCTGCATTACGGATGAGGCAGGAAGAATTGAAACGAGATCTGCCCTTACCCTGATGGAAGCACCGTCTTCATCGATGTTTTCGCATGAGACAAACAGGGAATCTTCTTCAATATATACCGGTTCTTTGATCAGAAGGGTTACCGGTCTGAGCAGTCCGGTGCCACAGTACCAGCGGGAGCTGTACAGGTCGGTTTTGCATACGATCATGAACGTATTGTTTACTCCGTATCTGATATACGGCGTGATGTCTGACGTCTGTCCGGCATAGCCGAAATCACACTGGTCTGCCAGTGAACCGTTGATATAAATGAATGATCTGGAGAAGGCACCTTCTGTTTTCAGAAACAGCATCTTTCCGCGTTCTTCTTCCGGAATGAATACTTCTTTCTGATAATAATAGACACCGCCGTCAAAATAACCGGTTCTGCCTCCGTTCATACTGTCGGATGTCTGTTCATCATGGAACAGCGCATCGTAGGGAAGATCGGCTTTTACAGCGTCTTCCGGTACCGCAGTCACAAGTGAAAAGGCATCATCCCTGCGGTAGATATGCCAGTCTTTGTTCAGATTGATTGTCTTCATAAATGATCTCCCACCTAACAATAACAGAAACCGTTGGAAAGTGCTAATGTCCGTAAGTAAATGCAAAGGAAGATGCGTCATACCTGTCGGTTTCCAGAACACTTTCGATCCACGGTCCGTAATTGGTATCTTTCAGCGCCTCTTTCAATGCCGGATATGCACCATTGGTTTTGATATCTTCTGCTGTTAAAGAAATCTGTCCTTTCGCATAGGAAGAAAGGAATGTGTTGAGCAATGTTTCCGACTGTTTCAATGTCTGTTCATCACTGATTTTTTCTGCAAGCAGGGAATGATACAGTCTGCTTTGCGATACTGTATGTGCTTCCTGCAGGGAAGCAACCGTTTCCGCAAAGCCGTTTGGCGCAAACTGTTCAAAGTCCAGGGATTCCGTATGGTATTGCAAACGTGTTCCCTGGATCTCAAGTTTTCCGAAAAGGCAGGGGAAGGATGGCAGGGAGGAGGAAATCAGTTCATGAAGACTGTTATGAACAAGATGCCTCTGGGCATGCTGGTGACCGCTGAAACAGAGCTGCACGCCATGGCTTTCCAAAAGGAAAAGCAGATCTTCATTCTGGATCCGGTAGTGCTCCGTGCTGCCGCTCAGAAGGCTGTAATGGGAAAGAAAGATGATGATCCTCTGTTTTCTGTTTGCGTCTTCGAGCTGTTTCTGAACCGGATGCAGTGCTACAATGAGGATAATCAAAATTGATTCAGAAAGGGGCTTTTCATGAATATCGGATATTACAACGGAACAATGGGTGATGTGGAATCCATCAGAATCCCGATGCAGGACAGAGCGCTGTTCTTCGGAGACGGTGTCTATGACTTCGCCTTTGCCTGCAATGGGAAAATCTTCGCTGCCGATGATCATATCGACCGCTTCTTCAATTCCATGCGTCTGCTGGAAATCAAGCCGTACTGTTCCAGAGAGCAGCTGAAGGAAGAACTGCAGAAATGCCTGGACGCTTCCGGAATCCGTGAGGAGGCCGCAATCTACTGGCAGACCAGCCGCGGCAACTGCAAGAGAAATCATATCTTTCCGAAGGAAGACGTGCCTTCCACACTGCTGATCACGGTCAATCCGCTGAAGGCTCCTGACTGGAACAGGCCTCTGAAGCTGATCACCATCGAGGATACAAGATTCCTTCACTGCAATATCAAGACGCTGAACCTGATTCCGAATGTGATCGCTGCCCAGCGCGCTGAGGAAGCGGGCTGTCAGGAGGCGGTGTTCCACAGAGGTGACACCGTCATGGAATGCGCTCACAGCGCACTGCTCATCATCAGAAACGGCACGGTGATCGCACCGCCGCTCTCCAATCTCATTCTGCCGTCCATTACCAGAAAGCACGTTCTCGGTCTTTGCGAGAAGACAGGAGTTCCTTCCGAGATCCGTGAATTCAGCGTGCAGGAGATGATGGATGCGGATGAGGTCATGGTGCTGAGCACATCCAAGGTCATGACAAGAGCTGATGAAATCGACGGAAAACCTGTCGGCATGAAGGATCCGGAAACATTCATGAAGCTCAGAAATGCTTACTTTGCCTGGGTTAAGGAAGAAACAGGATATTCGCTGTGAAAGCAGTGAAATCCTTTTTTTCATTTTGTTTTCGTGTAAGATGATTCTATGGAAATCGTAAGAGAGATACAGATCAGCTGGGATCAGATTCCCGAAGACAGCTATGTCAGGGACATCGAATCGCTTCATGATCTGCATACATTGAAATTTGAATCACCGGTGACGTTTTTTACCGGAGAAAACGGATCAGGAAAATCAACATTGCTGGAAGCGATTGCCGTGAGCCTTGGTTTCAATGCGGAAGGCGGCACGCGCAATTATTCCTTTTCCACAAGGGAAACCCATTCAGATCTCTGCCTGGGGCTTTCAGCCATCAGAAGTACGAAGCGCATGAAGTGGGGTTATTTTCTCAGAGCAGAGAGTTTTTACAATGTCGCCACAATGGAAGAAGAGTATACAACCATGGGCGGCATCCCGCAGCATCTCCATCTGCGATCCCATGGTGAAAGCTTCCTCGAAGTCATGCGGAACAACCTGTATCCGGATTCGCTGTACATCCTCGATGAACCGGAAGCAGCGCTCTCGCCGCAGAGGCAGCTGACACTGCTCTGCATGATGGATGAGGCAGTGAAGCAGGGATCACAGTTCATCGCCGTCTCGCATTCACCGATTCTGCTGGCATATCCGTCAGCCCAGATTCTTTCTTTTGACGGCAGTCTGCATCCTGTTTCCTATGAGGATACGGACAGCTACAGACTGACGAAGCTGTTCATCACTCAGCGGGAGAGGATCCTTGAACAGCTGCTTGGTGAAGAACAGTGATTATGTGCATTCTGTTCATTGCTGGGATATAATGGAAAGAGCCGTTTTGTACGGCTGTTACAGGAGGTTTTCAATGGATATCAAAAAAGGAATATCATATGTTGCATTCGGATTTATGTTTACACTGATCAACGTCAATTTTACATTCGAATCAGGCACAGTCAACCTGATGCCGGACTTTGTCGGCTGGATTCTCTTCTTTCTGGCATATGACAAGCTTGGCACCTACGTCAGTGACAAACAGTATCTGAAGTGGCTGTCACTGGTTCTTGCCTGTGTCAACGGTGCGGTGTGGGCTGCTGAGCTGTTCAATCCGAAGCTGAATCTCGGCATTCTGAATACCGTTGTCGGTGCGTGCCAGGCATTCTATATGTTCATGCTTTTCGAAGCTCTGATCAATATCGCCGGGGACTTCAACTCTGTCCGTACGGAGAAGCTGAATACTCTGCGTTATTTCAATCTCTGCATAGTAATCGTTCTGACAGTGCTCGGCTTCCTGGCAGAACAGTTCCTGTTGAAAGACGGAACGATCAATCCTTCCGCAGCACTGACAGTCGGCGCAATCAGCCTCATCGGTTTTATCGCTGCCTTCATCACAATGTTCACACTCTTCGGCCTGAAGAAAGAAATCGCAGCCCGCGGCTGAGAAACAGTCAGTGATCAATGAATTGTCATCCCGCCATGCGCGGGATTTTCATTTCGGGAAATCATCACGAAAGGCAATGGACAGAGAAAAGAAAAACCGCACATTCATGCGGTTATCTCTGATTCATGGTGCCGCTTGGCAGAATTGAACTGCCCGTTCAGCATTACCATTGCTGCGTATTACCACTATACTAAAGCGGCGATGCCCATATATCA
>ONSK01000127.1 GCA_900320455.1 uncultured Erysipelotrichaceae bacterium
ATAGACACGCTCGATGATCTTGCCGTCAGCTTCCGCTGTCGCATCATACTTTGTCTTCGCGTAGGCATCCAGTTCCAGACGCTTTGATGTCTCGCCAGGTTTTCTGGAAAGTCTGCCGGAAGCCAGTGCGCTGTATGGCGTCATGGCGATATTGTCCTGGAGACAGAAGTTTCTGAGTTCTCTTTCATCTTCTCTTGCGAGCAGATTGTAATGACTCTGGATGGACACAAACGGTGTCAGTCCCTCCTTTTCCGCAAGGGCATTGGCTTTGGCCAGCTGCCATGTCCAGCAGTTGGAGATACCGATCGCTCTGATCTTGCCGGCTTTCTTCGCTTCATCCAGCGCCTTCAGTGATTCGATCACTGGTGTGTTGTAATCCCAGCTGTGCATGATATAGAGATCGATGTAATCCGTTCCAAGTCTTGTCAGGGAATCATCGATGCACTTCTGAATCCATTCAGCTCCGGTGTATTTCTGCAGGGCTTCTCCCATGCGCGGCGAATACTTTGTCGCGATGACCGCCTTGTCTCTGACATCTTTCAGAGCTCTGCCGACAAACTCTTCGCTTGTGCCGCCCTGGTATGCCATCGCGGTGTCATAAAATGTGATGCCCTGATCCCAGGCATAGTCGATGATGTTCTTTGTGTCTTCATACGGCAGTGTCCACTTGTGGAAACCGGCTTCCGCCTTTCCGAAACCCATGCATCCGAGACAGATGCGGGATACGCTGATGCCGCTGTTTCCGAGTTCTGTGTACTTCATCTCTTCAGTATCCTTTCCGCGTTTTCAAAGTAAATCTGATCAAGCATTCCCGCCCAGGCAGGATTGTTTTCAAAATGATTCTTTTTCGCACAGATGACCTTTGCCGGTGAATGCGGCCAGTCGCTTCCGTATACGATATGATCCGGATCTGTGATCTTCAGAAGCATCTCCAATGCGTTCGGTTCGGGATCGCCGGCGATATCGAAGTACAGATTCTTCACTTCCGCTTCCGCGTCCACCTGATCCATCATCTTCAGACTTGCGAGGATTCCGGAAACACCCTTGAATCTCTGCAGTTCATATGCCAGGAAGGAACCCGTATGCGGAATCACCCATGTGATGTCAGGGTATCTTGTCATGATCCTGTTTGCGATCATGTTCAGCACGGCTCTCGTCGTATCTGCCGGATATTCATAGACAGCCATTACCTTGCCGGTAATGACGTTGCGGGGGATCTGTCTTGCCCGGCATGGATGAATGATGCAAAGCGCCTTGCGTCTGTTCATTTCTTCCATGATGGGATCCAGAAGCAGATCACCAAGATAGATGCCGTTGGCATTAGTCGGCACTTTGACACCGACACAGCCAAGTTCATCAAACGCTCTCTTGATTTCTTTCAGTGAACCTTCGGCATACGGCAGCGGCAGACATGCGCAGAAGCTGAAATGTTCCGGATCTTCTTTCACATAGGATGCCATTCTGTCATTCATTCTGACAGCTGTTTCGTATGCTTTCTGATCATCGCTGTTATGAATGTGCGGTGTCGGCAGTGTCAGCACGGTATGGCTGATCCCGGCTTCCTGCATGAATTCACAGTGCGCTTCCAGAGACCACTTCGGAAGCGGAAAGCCGTCTTCCTCAATCGGATCAATGCCGAGATTCTGTAATTCTTCCGCGAAGCCCTCCGGAATCGGATGGGCATGAAGGTCAATGCATTTTTCAGAGTTCATATGCCTCTCCGACTGCCTTGACGTGCAGTCTTTCAGGATTGACGATCATGTTTCTGACTACTTCCGGATCACCGTTGAATTCCTTCCATTCCGGTGCGTCAACGCATCCCCAGTGAATCGGAAGAAGCGGCGTATCCGGATAGGCGGCTGCCATCTTCTCCACACCCGGCAGTCCGATATGCCATCTGGAATCAGAGATATCCATCAGGATCAGATCCATCGGTTCCTGGTGAAGCTGTTCTTCCATCAGACGGGAATCACCCGGCATCCAGATGACGCCGTCAGCTGTCTCAATGCGGAAACCGCAGAAGTCTTCCATTTCATAATGACGCAGCGCGCTGTGCTTGGGTGAATCATTCTGCCATGCGTGATCAGCCGATGTCAGAGTGATCTTCACATCATTGACCATGAAGGATTCATGGATGTCATGTCCTTCTGCCTCAATGCCGATTTCTTTGCATAAGCCGGCCACATACTTTGTGGTATGGACGGAATCGATCCTGTCCTTGATTTCTGAGAGTGTCACCTTGGAGAAATGATCGTTGTCGCAATGAGTGATAATGACCGCGTCTGCGTGAGGAACGTCCTCTGGAAGCAGCGGAGCTTCCGTCAGGATTTTCATGTCAAAGCCTTTCAGCAGCGGATCGATCAGGATCACTGTACCGCGGCTGTTGATCATTGCGCCTCCGCCGCCGAGCCAGTATACCTTCGTACCCGCAGTTTTTTCAAAATCTTTCGCTGTCATCGCGATTCTTTCTGCTTTTGCCTGTGTCATGCTGTTCTCCTGGTATATATGAATTGCTCACCTGACTGAGCAGTTTGTATATACCTTTTCCTTTCTTCCCTGTGTTTAGTGTCCACAGG
>ONSK01000096.1 GCA_900320455.1 uncultured Erysipelotrichaceae bacterium
TGATGTAGTTCTCCGCCTGGCTGAGACCCGGACTGTCATAGGAAAAGAAGTGGTAGGCACCTGCCGGCATGTCTGCTTTAAGAGAAGACTGCCAGCTGACGGGAAACTGCGGATCCTGGTAGGAGCTTCCTTCTGTTGCCTTGATATACAGGAAGCTGATGCCTTCTTTCTTCAGTGTTTCCATGTCCGCTTCTCCCTGGTAGGCGGAGATATCGGCACCGATCACATTCTCTTCCTTCACAAACCAGTCATTGATCATGACCTTCTTGTTCCGAACCATCAGGAAGGCGCTTGCGAACACGGCAAGCACGCAGGCTTTCACTGTCAGGAAGATGATCATCTTATATGTTTTTTTCTTTCTGCTTTCCATGTTCCTCCTTCCTGATCATTCATGAAAAACGGGGAAAGGAATTTCTTTCCCCCGTCTGCTGTTTACTTTTCTGTTTCTTTCAGTGTCTGAGCATATGCCATGATGCGCTTCTGCTGTTCTTCATCAAGCGCGAGCACTTCTCTGACCACTTCGTATTTCTCATCGTCTTTCATCACGATCAGAGCATCGGGTTCCTTCTCCCCTTCACCGCTCAGAAGGTAGTAGAGATTCACATCAAGCACTTCGCTGATCTTCAGAATTCTGTCAGCGCTGGGATTGATCTTTTTCCGTTTCCAGTCACAGATCGTGCTCTGGGGAATTCCTGTTTTCATCGAGAAATCTTTCTGTGTCATTCCTTTTTCACGGATCAGACGATGTATTCTTTCACTGATAATCATTTCGTTTCTCTCCTCATTTCTTCCAAAAACATATGTTCATCCATCACGCGGATTCCTTTTTCCTGCAGAAGGGAAACAAATACGCCGTTTCCTTCTGTCATTCCGCCGTCGAACCTGCCATTGTGGATCAGACCGAGACCGCAGGATGGACTGCGGCTTTTCAGCACGGCGTATTCACATCCTTCCCGCAGAAAGATCTCAAGGGATTTTTCCGCGCCTTTCTGATACGCTTCCGTAACGTCTCTGCCTTTGCATGTGATGATTTTCTCTCCGACACGTTCCGCCGGATCACGGGGAATGCTCAGACCTCCAAGCACCTCCGGGCAGACCGTCACTGCCTTTCCTTCTTCCACCAGTTTCCGGATGACTTCAATCCCTTTGGACTGGCCGTCCATGCGGCAGGCCTCTCCTGCCAGACACGCGCTGACAAGAATCATTTCTGATCGCCGTTCAGGAAGGCAGCCATCTGTGCCTCGAATTCTTCATCGGTGATGTGCTTTTCAGCTTCCGGCTTTTCTTCCGGCTTGTCTTCTTTCAGGAAAGCATCCATCTGTTCTTCAAATGTGGGTTCTTTTGTATCTTCGACAGGTGTTTCTTCCTGTACCGGTTCTTCCGTTTCAACAGGCGCTTCTTCCTGGACCGGTTCTTCCTGCACTGTTTCTTTGACTTCGCCGGTACCTTCCACAACATTCATGATGCCAGAGGCAAGCAGATCAGCTGACATGAGCTCTGCCTTTTCCGCAGTGACGTTCTTCAGGATGGTATAGGGAAGCTCGTTCAGAATCGCTCTGACGTCTCTCATTTCCAGTCCGGTAATGCTTTTCAGCGTTGTCAGAGCATTTGTCAGATTGGTGTAACCGGTAATGGTTACACTGGATTTCATCGGATCGCTCAGTTCCAGTGTCACTTCATGTTCTTTGGCACCATACTGGGCTGTGCCGCACTGCGGGCAGTACATGGTCAGTTCCGGCATCTCATAGCCGCATTTCGCACAT
Source organism: uncultured Erysipelotrichaceae bacterium (assembly GCA_900320455.1). GTDB lineage: Bacteria > Bacillota_I > Bacilli_A > Erysipelotrichales > Erysipelotrichaceae > Bulleidia. The sequence goes on from ONSK01000096.1 coordinate 1,764, forward strand.
TTCATACAATTATCCTTTCCGCTATATCTGTTCCAGCAGCTCTTCTGCTGTATCTCTGAGTGATTCACTCAGTTCTGTAATATGTTCTCTGATGATCAGAAACGGCGGACGTCCGTTTTCCGCAAGCATCTCTGCCGCTTCCTGTGCTATAAGCGGATCTGCGCAACGAAGGAAAAGTTCTTCGATCAGATCGCTCATTCTTCTGATTTCTGTTTCTTCAGCGCCGCACCACGGGTCCATCAGCACTGCCGCGGTTTCCAGGATGTCTTCCTGCATCTCCGCATGTTCATTGAACGCAGAAATCACCGTTTCATTTCCTTCTTCAAACAGGGAAACAAGCTGTTCAAAATGATCTGTTTCTTCTGCTTTCAGCTTTTTATACAAAGCTGTGAATGCATTCCATTCTCTGATGTCTTCTGCTTTTGTTTCAGAAGGAAGAACCGTGCACATTCTGTTTTCCAGCGTTCGCAGAGCCAGGCGGTATGCCTTCCCTTCCGCTTTCTGACGGATGACTTCATCCAGTCCGTTTCTCAGAGTGCTTAGGATCTGATTCATCTGACTGCCAGTGAGACCGCTTCCGGAACACTGATCCGGGATACTTCTTCACCAATCGTTCCGTCTTCGCTGATTTTAAAGGATACGACGGTATTGGAGAAGCGGTTTGCGGATAACAGATATCCATCCAGCAGGATGAAATCACGCGGATGTCTGCCGCCGCAGGATACTGTCTGGATCAGCTGCGGATGATGGTCTTCCATACGAACGACAGAGATGATATCCATCGTTCTTGTGGAGATATAGACGTGTTTCTCGTCTTCGCTGAGACGGATCGCAGCACTGTCTCTCTTATATTTTTCGCCGTTTGGCAGGATGGAAATGCTTTCCTGGATCTGCCAGTCTGCTGTTGTGATGACAAACAGCTCATTGGACAGTTCTGAAACAAGATACAGATACTGTCCGTCTTTTGTGATCACGCCATGGCGCGGTCCTGTTCCGTTGTTGAAACGGATACTGCCTGTTCTGTTCAGGTCTCTGTCATAGATCATGACACGGTCCAGCAGAAGGCATGGCACCAGGAGCTGGTCTTTGAACGGAATCACCTGGTGTGTTCCGGCTTTCTCGCGGATCTGGACGATGCCGTCCATGACGAGTCTGCCATCCTCTTCTCTGAGTGCCGTAAAGCATCCTTCATGATAATTTGCCGTGTAGATTCTGTTTTCATCACGGCAGACATAGCAGGATGTGCCGCCTTCATAACTGATGGTATCTGTGATCTCTCCTTCCATGTTTACAAGTGCGGCGCCCGAGCGTTTTTCATTGTCGCATACTGCGGTCAGAACATCGTTCTGAAGGCAGATGTATTTGGGGTTCTTGATCCGGCAGAAAAGCTGCGGATCGCTGAGAATGCCGTCTTCAAAATCAAAACGGTAGATTCCCTCACTCCCGTTTCCGGTATATGTACCTGCATAAACTGTTTTCTTCATACATTCAGTATATCGTATTCTCAGCCCGGCAACGAAAAAAGAATCTGTTTCCAGATTCTCAGTTGAGTTTGAATACGGCAAGCAGAGCCTTGTAATACTGCTGGGCTGTCGCTTTGATTCCTTCTTCCGTGTTGTATTTAGCGGCAGCTTCCTCATTTGCGACGTTGAACTGTTCAACGATGACAACCGGTACGGAAGCTTCTTCCATTAACGACCACGTCTTCAGTTCCTTTGTCTCACTGCCTTCTGCCGGTACGTTGACCACCTGGAATGTCTTTTCATCCAGCGGTTCATAATAGCGGTAGAGCACTTCGGCATTTTCTGCAGCGAATGTCTCTTTGATCTTCTGTGCCGCTTCGAGGCTCTTCGCGTTTGTTTTTGAACCCGGCACGTCAGCGTAAATCTTCATGCCGGAAACGGTCTTTGCCGGATCATAGCCGCAGTGGATCGATAACAGCAGCTCCGGATTTTCCTTGTCAGCGGCTGCTGCGCGGTCATGAATCGTTGCCTTTGCGCCTTCCTCATGACTGAGCTTTACGATAAAGCGGTTGTCCTTTTTCAGGACTTCTGCCAGTTCTTTGACAAGAGCGGCATTGTAGCCTGCCTCATTGATCACACCGCTGTTTCCCTTCGCTTCTTCGCCATATGCCGCATCCAGCATCACGATCACTTCTGTTCTGCCGCCGAATACCGCGGCCTTGATGGCGGTTCCGCCGGTGATGAACAGAAAGAGCACAGCGAGGATCAGTACCATCGGGTCTTTCAGCTTCAGTGTCTTTTTCTTCTTTTTAGTCATCTGTACGCCCCTTCAAGATCTTCAAGAGCACTTTCCGCCTTCATGCGGTCAATGATCTTCTTCATCAGTATTTCCATGTCGCTGTTTTCGCTGTAGCCCGCGGCTGCCATGTAGGTGGCTCTGCCGTCATCGATCAGTTTTCTGGCGGTCTTTTCCGCTTTCTTACTGCCGGGGTTGTATACGGCAACGGAACTGCCGCCGTATTCTCTGACGATCTTCATGCAAGGCACGTCCGTGATGCCATCCGCCACATATACCATGCGCGAGAACGGCACAGGACGTTCCTTCTGATCGACATATTCATTCAGCGCGGCATCATCATTCTCATCAAGCACCTGCTTGTTAATGCGGAAGATGTACTGCGTCTTTGTCGTGTAGTTGACGATCTGGGCAGGCCATACCGCCGTGTCATCTTCGTAGAAATAACGGCAGGCATAGATCTTGCGGAATTCCCGGGCGATTTCAGTGCCTTCGATGATTTCCGTCATGCCGGAGGAGATGATGTAATGCTCGAGCAGGAAGCCTGCTTTTCTCGCATAGGCGTTGATCCGTTTGAACCAGGTGGTGACACCCGGATACAGAACGATCTCCCGGCCGAGGCTTGTGAACATTTCTCTCTTCAGCGGTGTTCCATGCTGGGCGAATTTATTCTGAAGAACATACAGGTAGGCACTGATGCCGTCCATCCTGTTGCGGACGGAAAGCTCTGTCACCTCATCCCAGAACTCCCTGGGATCATCGTAGCCGAGGGACGGGATCAGGCTGTATTCCTGCATATCCTTGGTACACAGTGTTTTGTCAAAATCGTATAGTATCGCTGCCTTTTTCATATGCATTCATTATAGCACGGTGTCTGTCACAGCAAATGAAAAGGTCTCTGCGACCTTTCATTTTCAGATATTCAGAAGCTTGATGATGGCATTGACGTAGATTTCCGCCTGCAGAAGCAGTTCATCCACCGGAACCCATTCATTTGTGTTGTGAATGCGGTAATCCTTGCCCGGGAATGCGCAGCCGAAGGCAATCGTGTTGTCAATGGACTTGGCGTATGTGCCGCCGCCGATCGTCATGGGCTGTGTTTCCATGTCTCCCGTGACTTCCTGATACGCTTCCAGCAGAAGCTTTACCAGCGGTGAATCCGCCGGGAAGAACAGAGGATCATGTGTTCCCTTGATCTCGATGATGCCGCCTTCATCTTCCAGGTGCTCGCTGAAGAGCTTGACGATCTGCTTGCCTGTGTATGTCACAGGGAAGCGGATATCGATAGAACCGGTGATGACACCGTCCTCCATCGAGATGACGCCGTTGTTCAGTGTCAGGGCGCCGTATTCATCGGAGACATTCAGTCCGACACCTGTGCCGTCTGTATGTGTTCCGAAATGCGAGCAGTAGAATTCCACAAACGGATCCTGATAGCCCGCTTCATGAAGACCGGTCATCAGCCATGAGATGGCATTGACGCCAAGCTCAGGCAGGCTTGCGTGAGCAGCTGTGCCGATGACAGTGATTTCCACTGTTGATTCTTTTTCCTCAATACTGTATTCCAGACTGTTGTTGTTAAAATAGTCTTCCAGCTTTCTCTTTGAGAATGAACATTTGTCCACTTCGACAGTGCACTTGGGGCAGACGACATTTCTTGCCGTGCCGCCGCTGATGGCACGGATGCCTGTCTTTTTGGAACGGTATTCCGCTGCCAGCATTCCCTTTTCACCGTGAATGCCGGGGAAGTCTCCGTCCGGTGTGAATCCGTAGTCCACGGATCCTTCTTTTTCCACATAGTGCTTCAGGCATCTGGAGCCTGTTTCCTCATTGGTTCCCATGATCAGGCGGACACGCTTCTTCACGGGAATACCCATATCGCGGATCACCTTCATGGCAATCATACTGGCGACGACGGCGCCTTTGTCATCGGCGACGCCTCTGCCGTAGAGAATTCCGTCTTTCTCCGTCATGACAAACGGGTCTGTATCCCATCCGTCTTCTTTATTTGCCGGGACGATGTCCAGGTGACCGACAATACCGATCAGTTCCTTTCCTTCGCCCATTTCGGCATATCCGATGTAGTGATCCAGATCAACGGCTGTGAAACCGTCATCCTTCATCATCTGCAGTGCTGTATCAAGCACTTTGCGCGGTCCTTCTCCGAATGGCGCATCGGGAAGCGGTGTTCCTTCACGGCTGTTGATCGCAACAAGCGTAGACAGCCTGTCCAGCAGTTCGCTGCGGTAGCCTTCTACCATCGCGCGTACATCCATATGTTGTACCTCCAAAAACTTGTTTATATTATACCAAAATATATCAGAAACGAATATCCAGACCAACCGGGCAGTGATCGGAGCCGGTGACGGTGTCATAGATCATGGCATCATTGACCTGATCCTTGATCCTGTCGGAGACAAGGAAATAGTCAATGCGCCATCCCGCGTTTCTTTCTCTGGCTTTGAAGCGGTAGCTCCACCAGGAGTATTTCACCTCTTCCGGATAGAGATAGCGGAACGTATCGGTGAAGCCGCTGGCAAGCAGCTGCGTCATCTTTTCACGTTCCTCATCCGAGAAGCCGGCATTCTTGCGGTTGGCTGCCGGATTCTTGATGTCGATCTCTTCATGCGCGACATTCAGATCACCGGTATAGATAACCGGCTTTGTCTCATCCAGTTTTTTGAGATGCGCCTTCAGCATCTCTTCCCATTCCATTCTGTACGGCAGTCTGGTCAGACCATCCTTGGAATTGGGCACATAGGCACAGACAAACCAGAATGCTGGATATTCCAGGGTGATGACACGGCCTTCACCTGTTTCATCTCCTTCAATGCCGTAGATGACATTGAGCGGTTCTTCCTTGGCATAGACCATCGTTCCGGAATAGCCCTTCTTCTCCGCGCTGTACATATATCTGTGCCAGCCTTCAAACGTCATGGATTCATCCAGCTGATCTTCCTGCATCTTGGTTTCCTGAATGGCAAACAGATCGGCGTCAGCTTCTTTGAAGAAATCGGCGAATCCCTTTTTCATGCAGGCACGCAGGCCGTTGACATTCCATGATACAAGCTTCATTCTGTGATTTCCCTTGCGGCGTTCTTCAGCCAGCTGATTTCTTCTTCGTTCAGATACGGAGACAGCTTTTCAACCACTGTCCTGTGGTAGGCGTTGATGAACGCGATTTCTTCTTGATCAAGCAGTGAAGCGTCCACGGCATCAAGATCATACGGGCAGTATGTCAGGTTTTCAAACTCGAGGAACTGGCCGTAGAAGTTCTTCTTTCCCTTGATAACAAGCAGCTCGTTTTCAATGCGGATGCCGAGCTTGTGCGGCAGATAGACACCCGGTTCATCGGTGACGACCATGCCCGGTTCAAGCTTTACAGCCGGACGCGCCGGTGTGCCCATGCCCCAGCGGATGCCGTGCGGGCCTTCATGAACGCTGAGCACATGCCCGACGCCATGACCTGTTCCGCACTGGTAGTCGATATCGATCTTCCAGAGCGGTCCTCTTGCCAGGATGTCGAGGTTGTTGCCGGTTGTTCCGTAGAGGAACTTTGCCATGGCAAGATCAATATGGCCTTTCAGCACCA
>ONSK01000128.1 GCA_900320455.1 uncultured Erysipelotrichaceae bacterium
AAGGCTCCTAGGTGTTCCCTTTCTAAGAACGAATTAATTATACGCTTATTTATTCGTTTCACCAACGCAGTGCAAATTTGGACTTAAAAATATACTTTGTTCCATGATCTGGCTGGCAATCAGGAAAACGCATAACTGCCGTCATTGCTTTCTCCGTAGTTGTAAACAGATAAGTATCTGAAATCTGAGAGGGAAACCGGTTTTATGAAAAAAAGAATGTGTAATGAATACACATTCCTGATCAGTCATTCTGTTTCACAACACTGGTAAGATAAGCAGCGAACATCCGGTCTGCGGTCACGGTGATATCATAGGATCCCCGTTCGGTTGCCCAGTCGAAGATGATACCTTTGGCCAGAATGCAAAGCTCCTTTGCAACAGTGTCCGCATCGTTTCCTTCTTTGAGTTCGCTTTCTTTCTGGTGGAGATACTTACGGGAAATCTCGTAGAATGCGTTGTACATATAAGCGGGATCGATGGCACGGTTTTTCGCGTTGAAGAAGTTCATGCAGAAATCAACACCGTAGTCTGCTGAATAGCGGATGTAGTATCTGTAAGTGATCATCATCTGCTCAGCCAGATTCGCATTGTTCATTTCATCAATATGTTCCTCGATGAACCGGTCGGCGGAAATGTTGTAATAATAGGCAAGAAGTTCATCTTTGTTTTTGAAAAAATGATAGAAACTGCCGTTGCTGGTACCGGAGGCAGCGCAGATCTTCCGGATGGTCAGTTTGTCATAACCTTCTTTCTTCAGAACTTCAACCGCTGTTCTGAAGATCAGTTCACGTGTTTTCTTTCCGCTTTCAGTCAGTCGCTCATCCTCGTACATGCATCAGATCCTCCTGTTGTGTTGATAATATCATTTAGCCGGCCATAAAGCAAAGCCGGCCAATAGGCCGGCCTGTTTCTCAGAGGGAAAGTCCAAGGAAATATGCTTCTTCGATATTCTTCAGTCCGGGTTTCACCTTTTCGGAATCACCGGTAATCCTGACATCGAATCCTTTCGCTTTCAGTTCATCCGCAAGTGCTGTGTTGGGAATAGAACCGATGCTGATTACGATATCCGTCACATCGTAAATCTTTTTGATTTCGTCATTCTGTCTGAATGTCACAACTCCGTTCTCATAGCTTTCAAAGAAAGCTTTTGCATAGGAATCAACTTTGTATTCATCCATGGCTTTGAACAGGAAATGGTTGTTGGAGAATTCACCGTCTGCGGATATTCTGTCCCTTACTTCCAGAATGGTTACATCCTTGAAGTCCTGGGCCATATGAACAGCTGTTTCAACACCGACGGAACCGCCTCCGATGACGACAGCTTTATTTCCTGTGAGATTCTTTCTGCCGCTGAGAATCTCCTGCGCTTTGAAGATGTTTTCTCCTTCAAGACCTTTGCCATTGAGCATGCGCTCGGTACTGCCGCATGCATAGACGATTACATCCGGTTTTTCTTCTTCGGCAGTTTCAGCTGAATAGGGTGTATTCAGATGGATGGTGACGCTGTATTTATCAAGCTGGCGTTTCAGCCAGATGAGCAGAGTTGTGAAATCCTGCTTGGCAGTTGGTACTGCCGCAAGTTTCCACTGGCCGCCCAGATGATCTGAAGCTTCGTAAAGAGTGACATGGTGGCCCTTCATCGCGGCTGCCATGGCTGCTTCGCATCCGGCAATACCGCCGCCGATGACGGTGACTTTCTTTGGTGTCTCTGCCGGTGTGAGATCGGTGCAGTATTCTTTGACGGTTCTCGGATTGACCAGACACTGGATCGGAATGTTTTTGCGCAGATTGCCGAGGCATCCCTGCACACAGCCGATGCACAGCTGAATATCATCTCTGTTTCCTTCGAGGTATTTCTTCGGGGCAAGCGGATCAGCCAGGGAGGCGCGTCCCATAGCGACAAAGTCGCATGTGCCGTCTTCGATGATGTTGTTGGCAACATCGAAGTTCACGATTCTGCCGATGGCAATGACCGGAATATCTTTGATGACATCGCGGCATGCTTTTACATTCTGAATGAAGCCAATCACGGAAATATGTGCAGGGGGAATGACTGCCCATTCCGTTGCGTTGACACCCTGAGAGATGGTGATCGCATCAATCGGTTCTTTTGCGTAAATTCTTGCCACTTCACGGCCTTCATTGATGGAAAGACCGCCGGCTACGTATTCGCTGACAGTCAGTTTGAAGAAAACGGGATAATCTTCACCGACAGCTTCACGGACAGCCTCGATGACTTCTCTTCCGAATCTGGTTCTGTTCCAGGTGGTTCCGCCATACTCATCACATCTCTTGTTGGAATAGGGTGAGTTGAACTGGTTGATCAGATAGCCGTGGGCGCCATGAACCTCAACTGCGTCAAAGCCGCACTGTTTTGCTCTGCGTGCCGCATCGGCATATGCACGGATGACATCGTGAATGTCTTCCTGTGTCATTTCCTTCGGATTCTCAAATGAAGGGGGATCTTTGTAAGGGGAAGGCGCCATGCACTGTACGCCGTTGACTTTACTGTTTGTCTGTCTGCCCGCATGATAGATCTGGCAGCAGATCTTTGCACCAAGCTTATGAATTCTTTCGACAAAAGCGGTATGAGCAGGAATCTGCTCGTCGCTCCATAAACCCGGAAGGTCGCGGAAGCCGCCCGCGTAAGGGGTGACAGCATAATCTTCGGTGATGATCAGGCCCCATCCTCCTCTGGCTTTTTCTTCATGATACTGAATAAAACGTTCGGTCGGCATGCCATCCGGCGTGCATGTGTTTGTGACCATGGCCGGCACAATCAGACGGTTTTTCAATTCCATGTTTCCGATTCTGCCGGGGGTGAAAGCTCTGTTGTTTCTGATGTTGGTGTCCATATCCACACTCCTTTGCGGAATCAATATAACACAGAATTAGAACATATACTAGAGCATGTTCTATTTTGGCATATTTTTTTCACAGCCTGTAATAAAGGCGGTTATGAACATGTACGGTATGATAGAATTTATCTAATAATGGTAAAAAATATGGCAGACCATAAGACACTCGAGTATTACAACGACAATTCAGCGATGTTTACAGGAGATACCCTCAATGTGGAATTCTCCGGTATCCAGGATGGATTTCTGAAATATCTGAAAGAAGGATCACTGATTCTGGACTTTGGCTGCGGTTCCGGAAGGGACAGCAGATATTTCCTTTCCAAAGGATATGCAGTAGAGGCAATTGACGGATCAGAAGTGATGGTTCGGATTGCGTCTTTGAATACAGGGCTTCCTGTAAAGCATATGTACTTCCAGGAACTGGATGAAACAGAGAAGTATGATGGTATCTTTGCATGTGCTTCACTTCTTCATGTTCCTTATGAAGAACTGCCTGATGTGATGCAGAGAATATACAGAGCATTGAAACATGATGGTATTGCCTATGTATCATTCAAATACGGGGAGTATGAAGGATACAGGAACGGCAGATACTTTACTGATATGAATGAGGAACGCTTCAGCACACTGCTGGAATCTGTACCGGACTTTGAAATCCTGGAAGAATGCATTACAGCAGATGCCAGACCCGGAAGGGCAGAAGAGAAGTGGCTGAATGTGATACTTAGAAAGAACTAGCAGACAATGATTAATACGGGAGTTAAGGACATCTACTATAACGGACTGAATCTGGAAAGATTCTCTTTCATGCTGGATAATAACTCCCAGTGTTACAAGTTTTATTGGCTTGAAGCACTTGTAAACCTGCTTGTTCTGGAAGGTAAAAACGAGATTACATATTTTGAGGCTGCAGCCGAAATGATAACTGAAGCGTGGTATACCGTCTCTGAATATCATCTTCATATGGGCAGCAGATCTGCCAGTAGGGGCGACAACGGTGCAATTGAACGGGCAGTGAATGCGCTGCAGGACCTTACTGGTCTTAAAAGCAATGCGGACAGCAGGGATGTCAGAAAAGCTGTTTTTGATCATGCGGCGGAATTGAAAGACATTATGCGGCAGATGACAGACGATGTGCCATACCGTCTGTTGTCGCCGTTTTTAAATGAACTCAAAGGAAATGACAAGCTTTGGCATTCTGACAGAAAACTGATTGCGTATATCAGTCTTGTGGATAGTAAAAATTCACTTCCATATTCTATCCGGTATGAAACAGGACTGCAGAAAACAGTGGTATGGAACAGATACTGGGCGGATATGATCAAAGACAATTATCTTCTGATACAGGAGTGGATTAGATCCAAGAAGATAAGATACTTACAGGACAGGAATCCTGGGGTACCGGGAATTATTTATAAGCTTGATATAGAAACATCCAGAAAGCTGAACCATGTTCATAAACTGTGGGACGCCATTATGGAAAGAGAAGAAGTTCACGATATTTATACCGGATCCGCTGTAAACGGAACAAGATATGATATCGATCACTTTATCACATGGTCATATGTTGCCTCTGATGAATTGTGGAATCTGACCCCTTCACAGAGGACTTCCAATTCGCAGAAATCAAATAATCTTCCGGATTGGGAAACATATTTCTCTGGTTTTCTCAGTATTCAACATCAGTTGAAAAGAAATATTCAGGCAGAAGAACAAATCTATGATCTGTTTGAAAAATGCAGAAATGACAATTTGAATACGTTATGGGCAGGGAATCTGTATCAGATTACTGCAGATACAGAATTCGATAAAACAATCGAAGAAAACATGAAGCCTATATGGCAGGCTGCAAAACTACAGGGATATGCCACGTGGCTGTACACATCAAACAAATAGAGCATTTGCTGTACAGTTTACTCTGAACGAAATGAAGTTCAGGAAATTCGTCAATTTTAAGAGGCAGATATAGAAAACAATATATCTGTTTTTTCGTAATAGTATGATTGAGAACTAATTCGTCTATATTTCAGTTCTATCTGTGCAAATTGAACTGTAAACAAGCTGTGAGTGATAATGGCGAATATCAACATGCTGTGGGTGGCAAAAAAAATGCACATATCCCAAAAACAGATGTTAGTTTACCAAATAAACTGATAAAATTAATTTATGGAAAACAAAAACTCCCCGTCGGGAGTAAATGCTCACACAATGTGAATTCGTCAAAGACGATACGTTCGCAAAATGCTTATTTGAACTTGCTATGTAATCTTACTGGTAATAAGACACTATTATTCTGAGTCATATTACGGTGGATGTCAAGCTCAATGGCAAAGAAAGGTGGATGAAATTATGAAACAGAACGGCAATAACAAAGTTAAGAAAGAGTACTATATCGGATTGGATGTAGGTACAAATTCTGTGGGATGGGCTGTGGCAGATAAAGACTACAACGTTAAGAGATTCCATGGAAAAGATATGTGGGGTGCAAGACTGTTTGATGAAGCTGAAGATGCCTCAGCAAGACGTGCGGCCAGAACAAACAGGAGAAGGATCGCAAGAAGAAACTGGAGACTGAGACTTCTCGAAGAACTGTTTGCCGAGGAGATCACTAAAACTGACAGGTATTTTTTCAACAGGCTTCATGAGAGTTCGCTTGTTCTTGATGATAAATCCGAAGAGGGATCTGTATATTCATTGTTTGCGGATGCGAAATTTACAGATAAGGATTACATGAAGAAGTACCCGACAATTTACCATCTGAGACATGAATTGATTCATTCGAGTGAGCCTCATGATGCAAGACTGGTATTCCTTGCATTGCATCATCTGATTAAATCACGTGGTCACTTCCTGTACGAAAGCTCTGGGGATGGATCAGGAAAGACACTTGATCAGGCATTGGAAGATCTGACTTCAGAATTAGAATCAAACGATATTTCATTCTGTCCGGAAGATAAGAATGCGTTAATCGAAGTTCTGAAAAATGATGAAACACTGACAGCTAAGAAGTCAGAAATGAAGCAGGCATACGGAACGGTGTTGGAAGAAAGTGAAGACCTTGATATTGGTGTCCTTTTGGAAATGCTGACAGGCGCAAAGGTACAGCTTGCAAAACTGTTTAAGGACGAAAGCCTGAAAGATGCAGATACTTCAAGCCTTTCTCTGAAAGAGGATTTTGAAGAAAAGCTGGACGAATTGGGAGATACTCTTGGAACGAGACTGGATATTATTCTTGCTGCCAAGTCGGTTTATGACGTGGCCAGATTAAGTAAAATCCTTGGCAGCAATGTCTATATCAGTGACGCAAAGATTGAACTGTATAACAAGAACCGCAAAGATATAGCTTTCCTGAAGAAGTACATTAAGAAACATAATCCTGATAAGTACAAAGATGTTTTCAATGTACGTAAGGGATCCAAAAACTTTGCCGCATATATGCGTTACAAGACAGATGAAAAATGTACCCAGGAAGATTTCTGTTCATTTATTAAGCCGTATATTGAATCGATGAAGGCCTCAGCTGATGAGAACGAAAAGAGAATTTATCAGGAAGTATCTGATAAGTCCTTTTTGACAAAGCTGAAGGGGACAGACAATGGTTTAATTCCTTACCAGATCCAGCTGAAAGAACTGGATGCGATACTTGCAAATGCGTCATCATATCTGTCATTCCTGAATGAAACAGATGAGTACAACCAGACGGTAAAGGACAAGATCAGATCCATTTTCACATTCAGAATTCCGTATTTCGTCGGTCCTTTAAACAGAAAGTCACCAAACAGCTGGGTGGAAAGAACAGATGAGAAAATCGTGCCCTGGAACTTCAAGGAAGTGGTTGATGAAGAAGCAAGTGCTAATGCGTTTATGGAGAATCTGATTGGCAGATGCACATATACAGGTGAACCCGTTCTTCCATTGAATTCATTGCTTTACAGCAAGTTCATGGTTTTGAATGAGATTAATCCGATTAAAATTAATGGCCAGCCTTTGCCGGTTGATGTGAAGCAGAAGATGTTTGAAGATCTGTTCGTTCTGTCCAAGAAGAAAGTCAGAAAAAAGACCATTATCAATTACCTGCTTTCATGCGGATGCATCAGTAAAGATGATGAGGTATCAGGTGTGGATGATGAAATCAAGTCAAATCTGAAACCCTACCATGATTTCAGACAGATACTTGAAAACACAAAAGATGAGCGGATGGTTGAAGACATCATTAAGAGTATCATTGTGTTCTCGGATAATAAAAAGATGCTTGAGAACTGGCTGAAAAAGAATACACATGATCTTTCCTCAAATGACATCAAATACATCATGCGACTGAAGTATACAGGATGGGCCCGTTTATCAAGACAGTTCTTAACAGGAATCTACTCTG
>ONSK01000129.1 GCA_900320455.1 uncultured Erysipelotrichaceae bacterium
CGATGCAATATTGAATAAACAGCTTCATACGGGAGAATGGGTGCTTGTCAGTCTGAAGCCTTTTGAGAGTGAAGAGACACTGACTGTCACGATGAAAGACAATGAAACATTCACTGTCAGAGTGACGGATGACAGAATCGCAAAAGAAGATGTGGAAGAGGGACAGGGCTATATCATTTTTACAGAAGACAATGAGATTTATTATGTTCTGAAACCAGATGGGACAACAGAACGTTTTGATAATGCCGATGGATTTGATGAACTGGCAAATACGTATAAATGGACTTTGACCTATGTTTACGCAGAGGATGGAATTGAACGCTACCTCATTCATCCGTTTACACACCGCACCAGTTCCTTGGCTCTGAATAATCCCGGTCAGTCTCTTGTTCTTGAAGGCACCAGCAACATTAAGGTTATTCCGAATGGTGAAGGATATACATTCGAAGGTTATAACAATACAAAGCTCACTCTTACCGGAGAAACCGGAAACAAAACATTTGCCGGATCGGCGGAGGGCAGCTCTGCGGTCATGTACATCTATGAACAGGGAACGCAGGATGAATATAAATTCAGTGTAGTATCCAGCGATTTTGCCATGGGCAAAGTCGAGGGACGTGATTCCGTGGGAGTTCTGCATGAAAATGCCGCTGAGTTTACATCAATCACTACCACAGATAAAATGAACAGCTACACGCTCAGGGCATTACCGCAAAGCCAGAAATATATCTTTGATCACTGGGAACTCAATGGAGAACCGCTGTATCAGAATAATTCTCCTGAATATATCGGAAGTACGATCAATCCGGAAACACTTCTAATTCCGTATGCCGGAAGCAGACTGGAAGCTGTCTTTAAAGTCAATCCTGAATACATTCCTCCGGATTCTGAAAAAGAAGGACAGTCATTCAGTGATGATTATAAACAGGGACTGAAGGACTGGCTTGATGAATTAAAGAGCAAACAGGTTCCTTTGAATCCTGAAGGCTGCGATAAGACTGCGGAAGTCTATGATTATGAGAACCGTATTTATCGTGTGGACCTGACAGCTCAGTCAAGTCTTTCCACATTTGACGGTATTATTGATCTCGGCTTCATCCTTGACGCGTCGGGTTCCATGCAGTTCCCTTCCAAGCTGAGTCCCGAAGCTGGCAAGAACGATTTTGATATCAATCATATCAATGACAATGATTACAATAAAAGACAGCTTGATCAGAACAAGTATCACTATCTGATTGCAGATAAAGCCGGTACGGCAACTGTTTACAGACTGTTCTATGGATCAGAACAGGAAGAGTCATGGTATGGCACAACCACGAGAACAGGCTGGTGGGCAGTGGATGCCTCCTATGCGGATACTGACAGACGCAGATTCTTCATCGGTTCAAATTCAAAATTCTCCAATGACGCAGCAGGTATGAAATACCAGATTTATGTTGACGGAGATAACGGGAAAAAGAGATTGGATTATCTCCAAAGCAGTATTAATGGTACGATCAGTGATCTGAATGATATTCTGAAGGTTCTTTCTCTTGCCCAGAATAATACTGCGAATCCGGATGTAAAGATTGCTTATAATACCTTCTGCGCTACGATTCTGCACAGTCAGCACGAGTTCTCTTCTGTTAAAGATGGCATTCATTTTGCATGGGATACCAACGGCGGCACAGGTACCGATCTGGCGCTGAACGACGCGCGGCAATTTGCCTGGGGAACCAACAAGAGCACAAAGAATTACGCGGTTCTGATTACAGATGGCGCCCCGCAGGCAGGCGGAAGGGCAATTCCGAATGAGACTGTCATCGCAGCCGCGAATCAGCTGAAAAAGGGCAAAGACGGCATAGAGAATACCGATGATGATGTCACTCTGATTACAGTCGGCCTGAGTATGGGCGATGTCAAGCGCGGATCTGTATTGCTGTATGATCTCGCTGACCGCGATTCTGATAATGAAAAGATGTTCTATAAAGCGGAATCCGGCGATGAACTGGAATATGTTCTGTACGAGATTATTCAGAAGATCATGATTGACGCGACGGTCCAGGGCAATGTTACCGATACTGTAGGCGAAGCATTCTACCCTGTTGATAAGGCAACGGGCATGCCTCTGAAGCCGGGCGATAAGATTGATCTTGAAGGAAATAAGATTGATGAATCTTATGCTGGTTTCTATGGCACGATTGATCAGGACGGCCGTACGATTCACTGGAACAATCAGGATTTCAATCATACAGGCTGGCATGGGACGGTATATGTGAAAGCCAAGGAAGATTTCCTTGGAGGTACTGCTGTTCGCACAAATGCTGGTGATGCTGTTGTTGAAGCAGTCAGCTATACGACGCCTTCCAATCATGATCCGGTGCCGCTGAAGCCGAAAACACCGGAAGATAAGAATTATGTTGTTAAGATTGATAATCTTGAGACGCCTCTTGTCAATGTGAATGAACTGCAGTTCTCTGAACTGGAAACAGAATGGAATGTATATCTCGGAACAGAGGTTGATCCCGGAAAGCAGATGGAAGAACTGTATAAGAAGCTGTATGTGGAGGAAGTCGTCACAAAAGCGGAAGATATAGAACCTGCGGGGAATCCTGACAGGCTGCCAGATCATGTCTTCTATGAAGAAGGGGATGAAGATAATAATCTGTTCCCTCTGAAGGAATCGATCAGCGACGGCAGAGAGTCGGAAATTCCGGATAGCAGAAAACCTGTCACGTTCACAATGAATGATCTGCTGAAAAAGCTGACTGCCGGAAAGGATTATGACTGGTGGGACTACAATAAAGGAGAACCGAATTATCCGGTCTTCTTCGAAAGGGCACTTTCTGGAATTACCCTTGATTATGACGAATACGGCATCAATGAGAAAGAACATAAACTGGACGACAATACAGTCAGACATGATGCCAGCAACATCGTCATTAAACTTGAAAAACAGATTGATTCTGCTGAAATCAATGAAGGCACAGATCCTCTGTCAGGATCACATCCGACACAAGTCATCGGTGACGCTGTTGAAAAATATACACTGACTGTCAAATATGCTCCTGACTATGAGATTCTGCCGGAAGGACAGGGCGGAAAGAGCCTTGAAGACTTCCACGTCGGCGGATATGGCACAACATATAATGGACACGCACCCGGCACGGATATCGGAAAGGCAGTCCATACAATCAATGTATACGCAAAGCCTCTTGAAGTCAGGAAAGTGGATCCCGAAGGAAATTCACTGACAGGAGCGAAATTCGGAATCTACCGCGTCGCAAAAGACGGTGAAACAGGGGTTTCACTGACGGAATACAATGATGAACTGACAGGCTCCTATATTCTTGTCAGCGAAGGCATTTCAGACGGAAACGGAATCGTTCGTCTTGCGGATACAGGCAATACTGCGGAAACACGGCTTGTTGAAGGTGAAACATATTATCTGATTGAGACTGATGTACCAGCCGGAGGCTATGTGCGTGACAGCACGGTCAGAATCGTTACTGTTGTAACACAGAAAGATGGCAGTTATACAGATCTCGATCATCAGCCAATCACGGCAGAGACAGTAAACGCCGGTGAAGCTTACAACTGGTCGCAGGGGGTCAGAACCCTTGTGGACGGAACTGCGATTGTCGGCAATGAAGAAGATCCTGCAATTGAAGACAGAGAGCTGGAAGACAATGAATATGCCTACAGAGCAGACCAGCTTGTTTTCAGAACGCGTATTCTCAATCTGAGAGCGATGAACGGACTTGACGTAACCAAGAGATGGACGGATGAAAAAGGTGTCAATAAAGCAAAGAACGGTCATTTCATCACATTTAAGGTCACAAGAAAGAACGGACCTGAAGGTACTCCTGAAGACGTTGACCTGAGAAATCATATTACTGTCTCAGACACCGTAAAGCTCAGCAATGACGGAAAGCAGGTTACATTGTATTACAGTGAGGAAACCGGCTGGCCGACAGCACAGATCAGGGAACTGCTCAGATATACAGACAATTCCGGTAAAACAGAGTGGATCTATGAAGTACAGGAAATCACATGCAATCCTCAGGAAAAGGCAAAACCGGAAGATGCTTCCTATGAAGAATCTGTAAGTGAAGACGGTATCAGAACGATTACAATCGTCAACATCGAAAAGAGAAAGACAGAGATTGAAGTGGACAAGAAGTGGCTCGCTTCCGGCGAAGGTGAAGTTGAACTGGAAACAGCTCCGGAAGAGTCCATCACATTCGAAGTTTACAGAGTAGCGCACATTCCATGCCGTCATGTCTATGACGAGGGAATAGTGACAAAAGAGCCGACATGTGAAAAAACGGGCGAAAGAACATATACCTGCACAAAGTGCGGAGATACATACACTGATCTGATACCGGCAAATGGGCATAGCTGGAGTGAGTGGACGGTCAGAAAAGAAGCAACTTATACCGAAGACGGTATAGAAGTTCGTACCTGCTCTGTCTGCAAAAAAGAAGAAACGCGTCCGATTACAATGCTTCCGCATGATCATGTCTGGGATGATCTTTCCATCATTACTGAAGCGGCATGCGAAACAGAAGGAAAAGCTTACAGAAAATGTTCACTCTGCGATAAGGTGAATACGGAAGATACAATCACAATCCCTGCGCTTGGACATCTCTGGAATGAAGGCGTGACTTCAACAGAACCGACATGCGAAACAGAAGGCAAAAAGATATTTACCTGCTCACGCTGC
>ONSK01000130.1 GCA_900320455.1 uncultured Erysipelotrichaceae bacterium
AGCTCGGCTGTCTTCATGCCCTGCTCTCTGCGCTTCTGCTGCATGGCGATATGCGACTGCAGGGAACGGATATAATCCTTGACCATATCCAGACCGACGATCTCATTGAGCTCGGCATTGACTGCTTCGATTTCCTCGCTGCTGTTCTTTGAACGGGAAAGACGCACTTCCTTCGCTTCGCCGAATACCGCTGTCGGAATATCATTCCTGACTTCAAGCGTGACAGGCTGTCCCTTGACATAGTCTTCGGACAGTACCGCATGGCTCAGGGATACATAGAAATCATAGAAATTCGCTGTGATGGACTGGGCACCCTGTGTCTTGTCAAAGTGGGCAGCCACCCAGTTCTTTACTTCTTCCGGAACCTTGATCTCGATCTTCAGATTCTCGGCAGCCTTCTTTTCCATCGCTTCCGCCTGAACGTTGATGATGGAACGGACGCTTTCTTCATCCAGCTGCTTGAGGATCACGGTATCCAGCACGTGATACATGAAGTCGGCACCGAAGGCATCCTGTACCTTGGAAGGCTTCTGGGTGGTGATGAAGACAAGATACTTGCCTTCCGCACTCAGGGAATCCACGGCGTTCTTGACAAGGCCTGTCTGGTTTTCTACCAGAACACCCTTGGAGAGCACATAGCGCTTGCTCAGGATCGTCTTGCCTGTTGTCGCAAGGGAATCCACCATGCGCAGGAATCCCGGGAAGCCGCTCTCAAAGTGTTCAAAGCAGACAACGGATCCCTTGCCGGAAAGTGCCTCATAGAGGTCCTGCAGGAAGATCTGTTCCTGGGCACCGCTGGTATAGCGGCTCATGTCAATCGTATAGACTTCATCACTGATGAAGACCTGCTTTTCATACAGGGATCTTGCCATCTGAGCAACAGCTTCATGTCTGCCGGAGCCGACAGGGCCGCTGATCAGAATGACATTCTTTGCCTTGCCGCTTTCTTCTCCCATGACATAGGGACGGCGGAAGGCAGTGATCATCTGACGCATCGCGTCTTTCTGACCCATGATCTTGGATGTGATGACATTGTAAATATCATCAAAGATCTTTTCTGTTTCCGGGTTCTTGACGGCAGGGACAGGTTCTTCTTCCTTGTCCTTGACGCCGTAATCTCTTCTCAGATCAGCTTCCAGTCTGTCGATATCCATCAGTGACGGATCGATGACTGTGCTGTCTGTCTTCTTCATTTCATGCGCCAGGTTCTCAAGATCCTTCTTCTGTTTCTGCAGGATCCTGTTCAGCTCATCCATTGCGGCATCCGCGCTCTTGAGAATATCCTTCGTCTTTGAGGTATGGGATACCGCCTGTTCCTTTGCCTTTTCATTGGCATCGATGGTAAGCGTTATTTCCTGAGAAGCTTCTGTGGATTCATAGGTTCTGTTCTTTCCCATCACCTCATTCCACAGGCGTTCTTTTTCCTCTCTTCTGCGGTCATCACTTTTCGACATTCGTATAACCTCTTCTCTGTTCAATTCTTCCGTCGCTTGTCAGTCCGTCTTTCTGCAGTACTGCCTCCAGAGTGGAGATATCCGCGGAAAGATTGATGAAATCCTGATCCGTCATGCTGGAAATGATCGTCTTCATGGCGTCATTGATCAGGGTAATCGTACGGGTAAGCTTTTCCTTTGTCTGTTCGTACGCCGGATCTGTCTTGGCATGCTGGAGATTGTCATACTGTGTCAGGATCCTGACAAGGATCGGCAGATAGTATTCATACAGCTTGTTCAGCTTGTCCCTGGAATCCGGGAAACGCTGTTCCAGCTGCTGAATCTGTTTCAGCAGAGCGCTTGTCTCAAACAGACCGTTGGAAATATTCTCGTCGGGAATGTCTTCATTCAGGACATTGATCTTGTCAATGTATTCCTGGGCACGGTCCTTCTTCGGCTCTTCTTTCCTGACTTCTTCTTTTCTTGTCTCTTTTGCCGGTTCCTGCTGTTTTTCAGTTACCGAGATATCAATCACCTCAGAGCTCTGTCCTCTTTCACTCAGACGCACAAGCTCTTCCAGGATCTCATCATAGGAATCCGGATATCTTCTGCCGAAGTCATTCAGAGAACATACAAAACGGTTGTCTCTGTATACGTCAAGAGACGCCAGTGATGCATATCTCTGGCCATGGATTCTCAGGTCGATATTTGCGCCGATCGGCAATGAACGGCGGGAACGGAACCAGCTGCGCAGATAGACGTTGATCTTTGCCATCTGTGCCGCTGAATACTTCTGTCTGGAGGAGCGATAGTAGTTTCCTGTTCTCTGGTAGCCGCTGCTGTAGCTTCTGTTTTCCTGTCTGTTGTTTACGCCGACAGCCGCGAATGTCACTGCCAGCACAACGCCAAGTATCAGAAGAAGCGGGAACAGTGTGCCGCCTCCGAATATCATGATCAGAAACACTATCCAAATCCAGTCGTTGCTGCCTCTGTTTCTTCTGCTCATATTTCCTCACTCACTTCTTATTGATTATATCATACGCGCTGTGCATTCCATAAAAGAAAAGACCCCTTTCGGGGACTTAAGCTTATGCTTCGGCAGGTGTTTCTTCCGGAGCGGCCTCTTCAGCCTCTTCCTCAGCAGGTGCACCTGTTGTTCTCCACATTTCACTGTAGCTCAGGAATGTGATTTCATCGGCGTTGATCTTCGCCTGATTTCTCTGCTTTTTGACATTGCCTTCATGCACGGAATTCAGAATGTTCTTGTTTACCATGTACTGTACATACAGTACTTTCTTCAGCAGGAACCATTCTGTGACATATTCGCTGATCTTGGCACTTCTGTCTTCCAGAGCCGCAAGAACCGCAGGAGCTTCTTCTTTCAGCTGTTCAGCTGCCTTCAGCGCTGCCGCCTTGAGGTCCTCATAGTTTGTGAAGCTGATCCTGTCGATTCCTCTCTGCAGAGCACCTGCTCTCGCAGTGAAAAGACTTGTAAATGTATCAACGATCTTCTCAGCGCTGTCACTGCAGATCGCAACAATGTCATTCTTGCAGTCGATAAATTCGCTGCCCGGTTCTGTCATGCAGTAGTACAGACCTTTTGCCTTGATGAATCCATAGCTGGAATACGGTACAACCAGCAGTGCCTTTTCATTATTCTCTTTTTTCAGATAAAGAACATATGGATAAATCAGGGGTTTGCCATTCAGTTTGAATACATCCTTGTAACGGATGATCTGATTGCTGATGGCATCATTGTTGATCTCACTGCGCAGACCAACAGCAATCTTGGTTTCAGGTTCCTTTTCCTGAATTGCAGCGAATGCTTCTTTCAGCACCGGGTCAAGTTCCGTAGTCTCAAGACTGAGATAGTCTTCAAGATAACCGTTGAATGTGCAGTCATCTCCGTTTTTACGGCTGTCGATTTTCTGGTCAAGTATAGCGCAGATTAACATGTGTAAGCCTCCTGACGAATCTAAATTCATAATTCATCTATTTTATATTATATGCAGACATGTTAAAAAGTCCAAGAAAAATGATTCAGAAAATTTCATGAAAATAATTATATTTTTGCGTTAAAATAAAAGCTTTTTGCGGTTTACGCACTATCCATGCCTGCATGGTTATGCATGATCAGATGTCTGAAACGTCCATATCCTGCGCAGCAGGATGCCGGAGCACATCAAAAAAGAGGAAATGAATTCCTCTTTCTTCACTGACGAAGTGATGCTCAGTAGTTTTCCTTCTTGATTTCGAAGAAGCTCTCTTTGTATCCGCACAGCGGGCAGATCTTCGGTGCCTTCTTGCCGGTAACTGTATAGCCGCAGATTTCGCACTGCCATACAACGTCCTCATCCTTTGCGAAGACTTTCTCTGCCTTCAGATTATCAAGCAGTGCCTGATATCTTTCTTCATGTTCTTTTTCAACCTTGGCAACCATGTCCATCTGGGCAGCGATGCGTGTGAAGCCTTCCTCACGTGCTTCTGCCGCCATTCTCTTGTACATGTCTGTCCATTCGCCGTTTTCACCGTCGATGCCTGCCTGCAGGTTGTCAGCTGTTGTCGGAACGTCGCCGCCGCAGAGTGCCTTGAACCAGATCTTTGCGTGCTCCTGTTCATTGCGTGCTGTCTCCAGGAAGATATTCGCGATCTGCTCATATCCTTCCTCGCGTGCCTTTTCTGCGAAGTATGTGTACTTGTTGCGTGCCTGGCTCTCTCCTGCGAAAGCTTCGCGGAGATTCTTCTCAGTCTTTGATCCTTTCAGTTCCATGTCGTTTTTCCTCCTCTGACTGACATTTTTCACAGATTCCCTCATAGACCGTTGTGTGATGAACAGAAACAAATCCGGATGAATGCGCGATCCGCTGATCGTCTTCCGCATTGTAGGAATCAAGATCCGCGATACGTCCGCAGCACACACATCTGATATGATCGTGCGGCACGGCATTCCCGTCAAAGAAGCTGAAGTCGCTTCCCGTCACCTTTCTGATCATTCCTTCCTGGCACAGATAGTTCAGATTTCTGTATACCGTCGCAAGTGAAATGCTTTCTCCTTCCTGATCGAGAATTGTTTTCACGTCTTCCGCGCTCATATGCCTGTCCTTGCCGGCAATGATACGCATCACGGCTGCTTTCTGATGTGTCTGTCTGTGTTTCATAGGTCTTATTGAGAACTATTATCATTAAACCACAGAATTGCAATCTGTTCAAACAGGTTAGAGAAAAGGCGCTGTTATGCGCCTTCTTCATGCAATGATTGTACGGATGCCTTTCGCAAGGCGTTCCTCAGGATGATCGAAATGACCGCCCTCATTCATCTCAAAGATACACCGCGTATATCTGCTTAACATGCCGTTCACCTTTGCGGTGTTTTCCAGAACGGATGCCATGACTGTGTTCTTTGTTTTGTTCTCCCTGTTTCCAAGGGAAAGATAGACCTTTTCGCACTGCACTGAATGTTCCGCGAGGTATTCGGTGAATGACGGATACCACATGGAACCGGATGCGGAAACACAGCCGTCAAAGAGATCTGTCTTCGTGCAGAAATACAGTGCCGCAAGACCTGCCAGGGAATAGCCGGCAATGAACAGTCTGTCATATGGATATTCCTTGGACAGCTCTGTGATCACTTCCAGCATTTCATCCGCCTTTCCCCCAAAATCTCCGCCATGACGGAAGACTGCCGGAACAGGCCATGGCGAAAGGTATGTATTCCAGTCAAAGCCGCTGATGAAAAGCATGGAACACTCTGGGCAGAGATCATGAATGCTTTCTTCGCTTTCCTCGCCCATGACGATCACAAGATCGCCGTTCCCCGGAAAATACGCTGCTTTCACATCTTCTCTGTTCATATCAGCTTCGGAAGTTCTTCATAGCCCATGGCTTTGAATTCATCCGCTTTTTCCTTCGGCACTGCCGCGCAGACGGAAGCATTGTTCATCGCTGTTCTCAGCACCGGCGCAAAGCTGCGCAGATCTGCCGGTTTGAGAGAGAGGCAGTTGACGCGCATTGCCTTCAGGTCCTCGTAGCCGAGGCGGCGGAACCAGATCGCGTCGGAGCTCTTGATTCTGGAAGCCGGTGATGACAGCTGCTCCGTGGAGGCGATGGCGCCGATGATCAGGGAATCCAGTTCATCCTCATCGCTGATGCCTTCAATGAAATCCGCTGTTGAAACAAATGCGCGCAGGGCATTCTGCGGATCAGGATCACGGTAGGAATATGCCATGAATGTGCCGTTGGAATTGACACTGAAGCCGGTGCCGTAAGCGCCGCCTTTGACACGGACCTCTGACCAGAGATATTCGTATGTCAGGATGTGGCTCATGACAAGCATGCCGGTGTTGTACTGACCGTCATGTTTCTTGATATTGGAGACAACGCCGGTGTAGGAAACACCGCCGGGAATGACAACGTATTCCTTTCTGTCTTCCGGAATCGGATAGTGCACGACGGCTCTTTCAGCGCTGATGTCATTCAGACCGCTGATGATTGTTTCGAGCATGTCATCATGGCTGCCGGAAACAGAAGCTGTCAGTCTTGCCGGTGAGAACAGGACTTCCTGATACATGGCGCATTCCTCCAGGAACGCATCAGCCATCGTATCCCATTCGTTCTCCAGCTTCTTTGTATACAAAGCGCCTGTATATCCGCCGACCGCTTCCCGGAACGCTGCTTCGCTGCTGGCAGAGGCAGCTGCCCGGCGTGCCGCAACGGCGTGACCGCTGCTGATCAGCGTCTGGCGGAAGCCTTCGTTGTCCTGCTTCAGAAGAGGCAGGATCTTTTCTTTGTCAAAGATTGTTTCCCTCAGCACTTCGAGGATGATTTCCGCAGCCTTCTGCGTATTCTTCTTCAGTACAGAACAGGAAACGCACAGTACCGGAATACAGCTGTTTCTGTCGCGTGAAGGCGTGAAGGAATCCAGATAGATGCCCAGTGTTCCGAGATTCATGCGGATTTCCTTGTTCAGCTCTTCCAGTGTGTGCTTTGCGGTAGGCAGGGAAAGCATCAGATCTGACCAGAACGCAAGCGCAGGCAGATCATTCATCTTCACACCCGCAAGATTGAAATACAGATTCAGATAGACGATGCCTGAGCTTTCCTCAGGATAGCGCAGCACCGGCACACCATGGAAGGTATCTTCCTGCCAGGGATAGAATTCCGGTTCTTCTGAAACGTCCTTCAGTTCCAGCATCGGAAGCGTTGCCAGGGTTTCCTCGCTGTCCTCTTCTTCCTGCCATCTGTCGAGGGCAAGATTTTTTTCAATATAGGTATCGATCTCATCACCCCAGGACTGCTTCGCATCCTGAAGCTTCTTTCTTTCCGCTGCCGCCTTTTCTTCGCCAAGTGTCGCGGAAGGAATGACAATTACTGCGGAAAGGGTGTCTTCCTCAAGCAGGAATTCTCTGAGCAGTTCTTCGAAATAGCCTTCTTCCGCCTTGTTTCTCAGAAGATCAAACTTGTCGGAAAGCATCAGGTTCTGGGCCGGATCTCCGCCGTACAGCCACGCTTCCATGGCTCTCTGGACGTAGATCAGTCCGCTCGGCTCATGCTTTTCACGATAGCGGAATTCAAAGGAATTGAGCGCTGCCAGAATCTGTTCATGATCAAGACCATCTCTGACCAGCTTTTCAGCTGTCTCGCGGAGAGTCTTTCTGATCACGTCGTATTTGTCTTCATCGGTGTTGCGCAGAACAATCGCTGCCCAGGGCTGCTGGATGCCGTCCATCATATCGAGATCCACATCCTCTGCCAGTCCCTGATCAAGGATCGCCTTTTTCAGCGGCGCGTCATTGCTGGAAGTCAGAATGGAGGAAAGCACTCCCCATGCCATGATCTTCATCGGATCATCAAAAGATGTCACGATCTTGCCGAGGCCGATCATCGCTCTTCCTTCGGTTCCTTCTTCCGGTGTCACTTCATGAAGCACACGGCTGACTGTGCCGCTTCTTCTTTCCTGCTTTTCAATCACGATGGAAGAGACATCTTCTCTTTCATACTCAGAAATCTCTCCGTTCAGGAATGTCAGCACCGCATGGATATCCATATCACCGTCCAGGAACACTTTCGCGTTGGACGGATGATAGTACTTTCTGTGCGTATCCAGGAACTGTTCGTATGTCAGATCCGTAATATGCTCCGGATCACCGCCTGAGACAAAGCGGTAACAGTTGTCCGGGAACAGCACCCTGTCAAACTCATCGATCAGAGTCTCATCCATGTTGGCGAATGAGCCCTTCATTTCATTCAGGACAACGCCCTTGAATACCGGATCATCTTCTCTGTTGCGGATTTCATAATGCCATCCTTCCTGATAAAAGATATTCGGGTTTGTATAGATCATCGGATGGAAGACCGCATCCACATAGACGGACATCAGATTCATGAAATCCTTTTCGTTCTTGCTGGAAACGGGATACATCGTCTTATCCGGATATGTGAAGGCATTCAGGAATGTCTGCATCGATGACTTCAGCAGTTCCACGAACGGTTCTCTGACCGGATACTTTCTGGATCCGTTCAGAACACTGTGTTCCAGCATATGGAACACACCGGTATCATCTTCCGGTATTGTCTTGAAGGTGATTGAGAATGTCTTGTTCTTCTCATTGCGCTTCATCCAGCACAGTTCCATGCCGGTCTTTCTGTGTCTCATCTCATACAGCACACCGCCGCAGTCACTGATCTCTCTGATTCTTCTCAGTTCAAAGCCGTGCAGTATATCGCCTGTTTTGTATTCCATATGCATGTTTCCTCTTTAATAGCCTATATATCATAATACAGAATGTGAAATCATCCTACTCACATAATAAAAAAGAAGGTTTATTACGCCTTCTTCTGCATAGGTTCAACGTGATTCATGATTCTTACTGCACCGCTTTTTTCGAGCTTCTGTAAGGCCGCATAATCTTCTGCGGACATGTATTCATGAATCGTGGAAGAACCCTCCTCGTAAAGAACGAGGAAAATAGACTCATTGTTCTTTCTCATGATTCACTTTACCCTTTCCTGTAATACCGGTGGTGCTTTCAGTATACCACTATCTTCAGGAAAAGCAAAGCTGCTCACATGATCTTCAGAAAGACAGCTGCCTATTTGGGGTTCTCCGCATTGAAGATGATCGTGAATGTTTCGCCTTCCTTCATCTCGCCTTCATCGCTTTCCGTGTACGTTTCCTTTGTCTGAAGCTGGAAGCTTGTGCTGCTTTCAGGAACGATGTAGACAAGATTGCCGGTGACTGTTTCCCCTTTCTGCAGGGTGTATTCCTCAGAGAGATCCTCGCCTGTCAGATTCTCATGCGAATAGACAGACATCGGATAGTCGCATTCCTCTTTGCCGGTGCCCCAGCGGCAGACAAAGTCCACGCCTCCCATGGGAATTGCCTCATCGGTGGTGTTTTTGACTGTGACATTGACGACTGCGAAGTTGTTTCCCTCATCCATGGGCTTCATCTCATTCAGTTCATCCGCCTTGTACGCGCTGTTGACGGTGATGTCAAAGAACATTGTCTTCAGTGTTTCCCCGACGGCTCCTTCCGTCTTCACGGAACAGCCGCTTAATGCCAGCATAAATGCCGCCGCAAGTATCAGCTTTTTCATGGTATTCCTCACGATCATTTTCTAAAAAAGCAAGGTGCACCCTGAAGATGCACCTGCGGATTCTTACTCTTCGTATATGAATGAAAGAACGGTGATTTCCGCTCTGCCGAGCGCGATCCTGTCGCCTTCATGAAGCTCAGCGCTGCCCAGTGACGGCAGCTTTGTGCCGTTCAGGAATGTTCCGTTGTGCTCGGATACATCTTCAATGAAGACCTTGTTGTCGGCCAGGGCAAGACGGGCGTGTCTGCGGCTGATCGCAGGTTCGGAAATCGTCAGATCGCATGTGCCTGTCTCTCTGCCGATCAGACACGGCAGATGATCCACGGCATATTCCGCCGACTTGCCGGAAACATTCACTCTGATCCTGACGCCCTTGACACCCGGTGCTGTTGTCTCCAGCGGAATCTCGCGTTCAATGACAGGCTCCGGCGCAGAGGTCATGGCAGGAATCTCCAGTTCATCGGATTCACTGTTCTCTTCCGGCTGGGAAGGAACGACCATTGTCTGCATCAGTTCTTCTTCCGGAACCGCAGCCGCTTCTTCCTGAGGTACCTCCACAGGTTCAGGCTGTGCTTCCTCGGCAGGTTCGGCAGGCTCTGTCTTCTCTGCCGCCTTGCGTTTCTTCAGCTCTTTCTTACTGATGGGAATGATTTCCTCGCCGTTTTCATCCACGTAATAGATGTTGCGCTTGACGGCAAGGAACAGCACCGCCAGCATCAATACCGCGCATACACCGGCAAGGCCGAATATAATCAGTTTCATGATCTCGGGATCACTTAATAATTTACTCATAACTACCTCTTTCTGGTTCCTCACCATTCTACAACGAATCGGATGATAAGGCTATTCATATCGGTCTGTCGTTTCTGGATGCGCTGCGCACCATCCGGAAGACCATAATATCAAGCAGAATCACGAATACATAGAAGACGACAATGGAGTATTCCATATCCACCAGCAGTGTTCCGTCAAAGAACGCATGCAGTAAGGCGGCGGAAAGATAAGCCGCGTACAGATTCAGACGTCTGCCGCTGCGGTCGCCTCTCCTGTCAAACAGCTTGGCGTAGCTGTAGAACAGACCCATGTATACGGCAAAGCTCATATGGGCAGGCACTGTCAGGATGGCTCTGTTGACCATGACGTCAATCGTTCCGTAGTTGAACACATAGAGCACATTCTCGATTGCCGCAAAGCCGAGCGAGACAAACACCGCGTAGACGATGCCGTCAAAGCGGTAGTTGAACGCCCTCTCTTTCCAGCTGAATTTCTTCAGGAACCAGAACTTGGTTCCTTCTTCGATAAAGCCGACCATCACGGCATCCATAATGGCATACCAGTTATAGGAATGTCTGTTGCCAAGGATCAGATACTGCACATATTCCGCTCCGGTTTCAAGCAGTGCCGCAGCTGCCGCTGCCAGCACACCGCCGATGAACAGCTTCAGAAGCAGTCCGCCCGGTTCTTTCTCAGCGCCGTCCTTGCGGTAGATATACAGCAGAAGAACAAGCGCCGGGCCGCTTGCCGCAAGCAGATACAGCATCGTTGTGCCGCCGGGTATGGAAGGAAACCTGATCATTTAACATGTTCCTTTCCACTCGCCCTTGCCATGGACGAGATCATAGATCGTATTTCTCGGAACACCGGTCTTGGCGGCAACGTCCTTGACCGCTTCGCTCTTTGTCATGCCGGTTTCCATCGATTCGTTCACCATCCGCAGGATGTGGCTCATGTCTACATCCTTTGAGTAGTCATCATGATTGCCGTCCACAACCAGCACCATTTCTCCCTTGATCGTATCGGTGACTTCCAGGATCTCAGAGATCGTGCCGCGCAGGAATTCCTCGTGGACTTTTGTCATCTCTCTTGCCAGGCAGCACTTTCTGTCGCCGAGCACTTCCAGGCAGCTTCTCAGCATCTTTTCAATCCGGTGGGGAGCTTCGTAGAAGACCATCGTCATCGGATAGGCACGGTATTCCTGAAGCTTCTTCACGCGGTCATGATTGGATGAGGGAAGAAAGCCGACAAACAGGAACGGCTGGGCCACAAGACCTGAGGCAACAAGCGCATTCAGCACTGCCGAGCAGCCGGAAACAGGAACGACGTTATATCCCTGCCCAGACGCTTCCATGACAATGCGCTGGCCGGGATCGCTGATCAGCGGATATCCGGCATCGGAAATCAAAGCAACCTGGTTTCCCTGGGAAAGCAGATTCAGGATTCCCTTGGCGCTGCTTTCTTCATTGAAATTCTGATAGGCAATCAGACGCTTTGAAATATTGAAGTGTTTCAGAAGCTGGCCGCTTGTCCTGGTATCCTCGCAGGCGATCACATCCACGCTCTGCAGGATCTCAATCGCTCTCGGTGTCATCTCGCTCAGATTGCCGATCGGTGTCGGAACAAGATACAGTGTCGGCCGTTCGTTTTCAAACGATTTCTGGCGTCTCACTTTGATTCCTCCTGTTCCTTCTTCTTTTTGCCGAAGGTTCTGACAGTCACATTCTTCACTTCGGAAGAAGGCTGTTCCGGACGTCTGTTCTGCGGACGTCTTGCGTTCTTCTGCACAGGCGCTTTCTTTGCCTGCTGTCTGCTGTCATCACGGCGTTCCTTCTTCGCCTCGCGCTTTTCAGGGCGTCTTGGCTGCGGGTTCTCTTTCACCTTCACAGTCGGCAGTTCCATTGAAACATGGACCGGCTGATCGGGATTCTCTTTTCTCTGGGTGCGGTTGATGACGGTCTTGGGTTCACCGCTGTCGGAGCGTCTCTGCATGACCACGCCCTTGCGCGGCTGTGCCTTTTCACGCAGATCCTTCAGGGTGATGAAGATGACCTGTTCATGGTTTTCCAGCTTGGCTTCCTCGTTCATGACATTCATCGAAGTGATGCGGTAAATGTTGCCTTCGTATTCCACCTGGGATCCCATCTTGGGCAGACCTTCTGTCATCTGCTTGTAGTCATCATCCTCATATTTCAGACAGCACATCAGTTTGCCGCACATGCCGGAAAGCTTTTCCGTGTTCAGGGCGAGCAGCTGGTTCTTGGCCATATTGATGGAGATGACGTCAAAGCGGTTCTTGAATCTTCTGCAGCAGCATTCCATTCCGCAGACACCGATGCCGCCGACCATCTTCGCCTTGTCGCGCTCACCGATCTGCCGCAGTTCAATGCGGCAGTGCAGTCTTGCGCCGAGATGCTTCAAAAGCTCACGGAAGTCTACGCGCTGCTCTGCGAGATACACAAACAGCACCTTGGAGCGGTCCAGCGTATACTTCGCGCTCAGAAGATTCATATTCAGTCCGAGACTTTCGATCTCCTCCGCGCATACACGGTAGGCATCGCTTTCATAGCGTCCGTTGTCTTCATAGGCGCGCAGATCCGCTTCGCCGGCAATCCTGATCACCGGCTTCTGGGGCATCGTCAGTCCGTATTTCTCCACACTCATGGCATCCGCCTCTGCCTTTCCGAGTTCAAGACCCTGGGCGGTTTCCACCACGACGTAGCTGCCTTTTTTCACACTGTCGTCAAACGCGCCGAATGAATACGGCTTGGCTGCGTCACGGAAACGCACGGCGACGGAATATGGATACGAGACCTGCTCTTCTTTTGTTTCTGTTCCGTTATATTCTGTGGTCACGGTTGTATTCCTCCAGTCTGTAAATCGTCTGTGCGAGGACCAGATTCAGATCATTGTACTTGTTTACCCTGTCTCTCTGTTCCTTCGCGATCATGATCCAGCCGGCATAATCCTCTGCCTTTCCCTGCGCATTCATCACGGCGTCCCTGTACCATGCAGGACCGGCCTCATGGCGCAGGATCACGTCATGCGCATACAGGGAAAGCAGATCGAGAAATGCTCCGATCAGGAACATGTTTTCTTTCTTTGCGGCATCCCTGGAACTGAGCCTGCTCTTCCATGAAAATTCAAAGTCCACAGCCAGTTCATTTCTGCGCATTCCGCTGAGATTCAGATACTGTTTCAGCATCTCCAGCGCGTTTCTGTACATATCGCTTTCGCACAGCGTTTTCATTTCTTCCGCGTTTCTGCCGAGCTGCGAAAGAAAATATGCATCGTCTTCATCAATGCCCTCATCAGCTGCTTTCTTCATGCGCTCTTCAGCGCTGAGCGGCACAAAGGGAATCATTGTGCAGCGGCTGATGATCGTCGGCAGAAGACGGTGGATGTTATCGGTTGTCAGGATCGCCGTCACTCCCTCTGAGGGCTCCTCGAGGAATTTGAGAATGCTGTTCTGGGCGGAGATGCTCATGTTCTCGGCATTTTCAAGAACATACACCTTCTGTCCGCTTCCTTCCTCGATCGCCGTTTTCGCAAAATCCGCCTGCAGAGCGTCCACGGTTTCCTTGGAAATGGATCCTGCAGATCCATCGATCCAGCGGAAGTCTGCATACAGACCTTCTCTGACTCTGCGGCAGGTTTCGCATGACTCGCAAGCCAGTCCGTGTTCCGGGCAGAAAATGGTTTCCGCAAGCAGCACGGCGGCTTCGTGTTTCGGCGTGCCGGCAGGTCCGGTAAACAGATATGCGGAGGAGATCCTGTTTTCTTCCGCAGCTGTCTTCAGCGCACGGTAAACGACAGGCTGTTCTTCCGCCAGCAGTTCCTTAAGCATCCAGCAGCTCCTTCACGGCGCTGTAGGCATCCTCGATGACCTCATTCACATCGCGGTTGGCATCAATGACGATCATTCTGTCCTGATAGCGGCTGACAACTTCTTTATATCCGTTGTAAACACGCTCATGGAACTCGATGCTTTCCATATCCAGTCTGTCCAGCACCGCTCTGCCGCGATGGATTCTCTCCAGTCCGACCTTCGCGTCGACATTCAGGAAAATCGTCCTGTCCGGCATATGCCCTTCAATCGCAAACTGATTGATCTCATATACCGCTTCAATGCCGATCTTTCTTCCGCATCCCTGATAGGCAAGCGAAGAGTCCACAAAACGGTCACTGATCACGGTAATGCCCTCTTCCAGAGCAGGCAGCACCTTCTCAACGAGATGCTGGCGGCGGCTCGCCGCGTAGAGAAGCGCCTCCGTACGCACATCCATCTCCGTATTCTTCGGATCCAGAATGATGCCGCGGATCTCTTCCGCGATTTCAGAACCTCCCGGTTCTCTCGTATAGCGCACTTTATATCCCTCATTGCTGAGTCTTTCAGTCACAGCTGTGCTGACAGTTGTCTTCCCGCTTCCGTCGGGGCCTTCAAATGTAATAAACAGTCCTTTTTCCATGCCATATATTATACATGAAAACATTGCAAGTTGTGCATTTTCACGGAAGCCGGAACAGCAGCTCAGAATGTACCGGCTATTTACTAAAAAAACACATTCATGAAATTTGTTTCATTATTACACCGATAAGCCCCTTTACAGGCGCTGAATCATTGACTTTTTCTTGTTTTTGAAGAATTGTAAGAGTAATATAGAAGTGTATATGAATATGCATTGCATATCCTGAGTACATAGAATAGGAGATTCAAAAAGGCGATGGCTACAGGCAAAGTTAAATGGTTTAATGCAGAGAAAGGTTATGGATTCATCACAACTGATGAAGGAAAAGATGTATTCGTACATTATTCCGCAATCAAGGCTGAAGGATTCAAGACTCTGGACGAAGGACAGGCAGTCACATTCGATATCACAGAGAGTGACCGCGGACCTCAGGCTTCCAATGTTGTTAAGCTCTGATTCCAGCTTGATACATGCACAAAAACAAGAACAGGCAGACGCCTGTTCTTTTCTTATGTTCATGAGTTGTACATCTGGATGATATCGCTGATGAAATTGCGGTAGCTGAAGTCCCTGGCACAGACGATGTTGATCTCGCGGTTCATCTTCAATTGCCTGATCGGCAATGCGATCAGCTTCTTCTTCGCGATCTCATCCATGCATGCGCTCTTTGCCAGCACCGATACGCCGTATCCGTGTCTGACCAGATCCTTGATCGTTGCGATGTTGTCGATTTCCAGAATGACGTTGAAGAAGGACATGTCCATGCCCATGCTCTGGACTGAGGAAATGAAGAGGTTTCCCGTTCCCGATTCCGGAAGTCGCAGAATCAGCTTCTCGCTGCGGATATCATCCAGGCTGACGGAGCTCTTCTCGGCAAGGGCATGACTGGGGTCCATGACAAGAACGAGGCTGTCCTCATCAAGTCTTGTTGTTTCCAGGTCCGCGTCATTGACAGCGCCGTCGATGATGCCGAGATCCAGATCATAGCTCTTCAGCTTCTGAATGATGCCGCCCTGGGTTCCTGTCTCAAGACGGATCATCATGCCGTTGTTCTCCGTCGCATACTTGGCAAGGATTTCCGAGATGCGGTTGCTTTCAACGGTATGGGTGATGCCGATGCTCAGCTCCTTCACCTTGGCAGCGCCTTCAGAGATGTCGTACTTCAGGTTGTTGTAGAGGTTTTTGATCATTCTCGCGGCTGTGACTGCCTTCTCGCCTTCCTTGGTGAGATTCAGCCTGGTGCCGCTGCGGATGAACAGCTTTACACCGAGGTCCGCCTCCAGCGCGTGAATATGCTGTGACACGGCAGGCTGTGTCAGATTCAGAGATTTGGCGGCCTGGGTAAAGTTTCTGTATTCTGCGACTTTCAGCAGCGTATACAGTTTCGTATCAAGCATATATTTCTCCTTTCGGAACACCTGTCATGTGTCCCTGTTATGCCTCAGATGTTCATTGAGTGAAAAACAAAACCGGCAGATCTGATGTCATCACCGCAAAGCATTCACATACGGTTCACTGGCATGATCTGTCCGGTTCGCAAAGCAGGCTTCACAGCCGGGCGCAGAACAGACCAATGTCCGGTTAACTGCTGTGGTGTCTGTTTTATGACTCTTTATCCGTCTTCATGATAGGGAAGACTGTTTAAAAGGACAAATTATGTTTTGTAATATGTCCATAACACATTTTTATGGATTATTCCAGAGGTTTCTGATAGTAATTGCCTACGATCTTTTCAACGTTGTTTACGGTGATGAACGCCTTCGGATCCACTGCATGTATCGCCGCGATCACATCCTGTTTCTGGAACGCGTTGATCGTGATCATCATCAGGTAATGTTCCTTGTGGGAATACTCTCCCATGCACTTCAGTGTTGTGATGCCATGGCGGCAGATATGGAAGATCGCCTGGGAGATTTCCTCCGGATAATCCGTGACAATGTGCAGACGCTTGAGCTTGTAGCGCTCATGCAGGGTATTGACGACTTCCTTGGATACATACTGGAAGATCATTGAATACAGCGCCTGGTTCCAGCCGAAGCACATGCCGGCAATCGTCAGCACGCACGCGTTTAACATGAACAGATAATTCCATGTCGGCATGTTCAGCCTGCCGGAAAGGTCAACGGCGATAAAGTCCGTGCCGCCGGAGCTGGCATTGTAACGCAGCGCCGTTCCCACGGCAAATCCGTTGATCACACCGCCGAACACGGATATCAGCAGCGGATCGCTGGTCAGCTCCGTTACCGGGATCAGCGACGTGAACAGAGATGATTCACTGAACCAGAGAACAGAATACAGAATGAATTTATGTCCGATATGTTTCCACACAAACAGCGTGGTGATGATGTTCATCGTGAAGTAGATGATACTGAATGAGATATGGATCCCCGCTCTGGACGCAAGCAGCTCGGTAAGCAGACGCGAGATGCCGGCATAGCCGCCCGGAAACAGATTTCCCGATTTGACGAAGCTGTTCATTCCGAAGGAATAAATCAGCGCTGATACGGTGATCATCAGGATCCTTACGGTATCCTTCTTTTCATAAT
Source organism: uncultured Erysipelotrichaceae bacterium (assembly GCA_900320455.1). GTDB lineage: Bacteria > Bacillota_I > Bacilli_A > Erysipelotrichales > Erysipelotrichaceae > Bulleidia. The sequence continues at coordinate 16,818 of ONSK01000130.1, forward strand.
GCATTTGTCCTGTCTCCTGAAGAATGGTGTTCTTATGGACGAAAAAACGCCGGTATTTTCAGCCGGCGTATTTTGCATAGTCGGATTACTTGTTTGTGTAATCGTATTTTGTATAAACCGCGGAAACCGGTGTGTGATTCTGGATCGCGTCAATTGTCTGAGCAATCATATCAGCCACGGAGAGAACTGTGATCTTTGCGGACTGTTCTCTTTTTTCAGGGCTCAGCGGAATGGTGTCGGTGATGACCATTTCCTTGATCGGGGAATTCTCGATCTTCGCAATTGCGTCTCTGGAGAATACACCGTGCGTAATGCCTGTGTAGATCTCTGTTGCGCCGTGATCCTTCAGGATCTGGCAGCCGGCAACGAGTGATCCTGCTGTATCGCAGATATCATCAATGACGATGCAGATCTTGCCTTCCACATCACCGATGATATTCTGTGCTTCAACCATGTTCGGCTTCGGTCTTCTCTTGTCAATGATCGCGATTGTTGTATCAAGGATATCCGCAAGCTTTCTGGCACGGACAACTCCGCCGTGGTCAGGAGAGACAACAACGACGTCCTCTGTGTTGAAACCTTTGTCCTTGAAGTACTTGCCGATCATCGGTACAGCTGTCAGATCATCGATCGGAATGTCGAAGTATCCCTGAATCTGGGCAGCGTGCAGATCGAAAGTGAGAATGCGGTTGGCTCCGGCAACCTGAAGCAGGTTGGCGACAAGCTTGGAAGTGATCGGCTGACGCGGGGCAGCCTTGCGGTCCTGACGTGCGTATCCGTAATACGGCATGATAATGTTGATCTCACCGGCACTTGCTCTCTTGCATGCGTCGATGCAGATAAGTACTTCCATCAGATGTTCCGTTACCGGATTGCATGTGGACTGTACGATGAATACAGAGCGTCCTCTGATGGATTCCTGCGGTTCAACAAGAATCTCGCCGTCGGCGAAATGCTCAACCTTGATCTTGCCAAGCGGAAGATCGAGCTTTTCACAGATCGATGCCGCCAGCTCAGTGCTGGATGTAAGTGCGAATACAACAGTTTCCTTCACCATGTGTTTTTTCCTCTTTCTTCTTATTTGAGTTCTATCGCGTCTTCAAGTAAACCAGTTTTCTGCGCATCCGTCAACCCTTCAAAGTGAGGGAAATGAACGAAATCATATCTGAGGATAACGCATTGTATACATATGCACGCCGCTTTCGAGCACCGCGTCTTTCTCGCACTGCATGCCGACATGCATGTATTTTGCGGCTTTCAGGCTGCTGTCAGTATCCAGAATGCATGCGCACGCGCACCGCTCCGCTTCCGCAAACGGCTCCGCCAGCAGTTTTCGCAGACATCCGGTTCCCTGGTATTCTTTTTTCACGGCAATCAGCGACACATCGATATAATCTCTGTCATTCGCGTGGGCAAGGGTATAATCCTGCCAGTCCTTTCTGATCAGGATCATCTTCTGTGTCACAAGGGGAGGCAGTCTTCTGATAAAGCGGATCATCAGCACGATGTCACGGTACCAGGGCATCCCTGCCTTCTTGTGATGCCAGACGATATATCCCTCTTCTCTTTCGCTCAGCGCATACAGGGCATGAATGCGCATGTATTCCTCCAGCACTGTCTCAAAGTAGATCACTGCTGTTTTCTGATCCATGCACCGGTATACAATGCCGTCTTCGGAAAGAAAGGCTTCCGCAAAGGCAGAAGCGATCTCATGCAGTTTTTCCTCTGAAAGATTCCCGAGACAGATCATGATCACTCTTCAGGAAGGATCTTTCCGTCACGCACCCATGTGCCGGGACGCACCACGGCGCCATCCGCGACCTCGGTCTTTCCGAACAGATATGTATTCGGCCAGACAGTGACGTCATGTCCGAATGTGACCTCCGGTCCGATGAAGGTATTCTCAGGATCGACGATCGTGACGCCTTCCTTCATCCACGCGGTATTGATGCGCTTTCTGAGATAGGCAGTAGCTCTTGCCAGCTCAACGTTGTCATTGACGCCCTGCACTTCCAGCCAGTCTTCCGCTTTGACGGCCTTGACGGTCTTTCCCAGTCCCTTGAGAATCTCAACAAGGTCTGTGATGTAGTATTCATGCTGGGCATTGTCATTCTTCAGCAGCTTCAGTCCTTCAAACAGCGCTTCGTTGTTGAAGGCATAGATGCCGGTGTTGACTTCTCTGACTTCTCTTTCCTCCGGTGTGGCATCCTTGAACTCAACGATCTTCTCAACCGTTCCGTCCGCGTTTCTGATAACGCGTCCATAGGAGGCAGCGTCCTCCGGAACAACAGTAAGTACAGCCATGTCGGCATCTTCCACCGCTTTGTAAAGCTCGCTGTAGGTTTCGCTTCTGACGCACGGGCAGTCGCCGTTGACGACCAGTGTCAGGCCTTTTTCACCTTCCAGCTGCTTTGCCTGCATCACTGCGTGGCCGGTGCCGAGCTGCGGCTCCTGCACGGCGAATTCGCACTGTCCTTCCAGGGCCTTCTCGACCAGTTCATGTCCGTATCCGACGATTGCGACGGTACGTTCCGCGCCGGCTTTCTTAACGTTGTTCAGGATCACCTGCGCCATTGCGTCATCCAGTACCTTGTGCAGCACCTTCGGCAGTTCTGATTTCATTCTTGTGCCTTTTCCGGCAGCCATAATTACAGCAAACTTCATATTCTTCCTCCGTTCAGTATCCGTGTTCTTCTGACAAAATAACGTTCATGTCTCATCTGTTTCATCGTTTCTTCCAGCAGTTCCTCATTCTTCGTGACAGCGAAGACCGTGGAACCGCTGCCGCTCATCAGCACGCCGTCAAAGCCTGCCTCTGTCAGCCTGTTCCTGACGGTGCGGATCTCCCTCACCAGCTGAATGGCAGCCGGTTCCAGGCTGTTGCCAAGGGACGCCACCATTTTCTCATAGTTTCCTGTGATCAGCGCTTCACGCATCGCATCACAATCCGGGTGAGGACATTCGGTATGGTCTGCCAGTTCAAAGGCATCCTTTGTGGAAACGCCCTTCTGCGGTTTTACCAGCAGGATATCAAAGTCCGCATTGCAGGAGAACGGATAGATCTTCTCTCCCGTCCCTTCCACAAGAGCCGGCTTGTTTACAACACAGAAGGGGACGTCTGAGCCGACCTGTCTTGCGATGTCGATCATCTCGTCCGTGCTCATATGCAGGCTGAGCATCCTGTCGATCAGACGGATCGCCGCAGCCGCATCAGCGCTTCCTCCGGCCAGGCCTGCCCGTGTTGGAATATGCTTTGTCAGTGAACAGGCAAAGCCGCCCGGGATCTGATAGCGCTCCTGCATCACACGGATCGCCTTGATGACTGTGTTCTTCTCATTCACCGGCAGAAAGCTGCGGTTCAGTGCCAGGGATGTCTCTGCCGCCGGAACCATCTCCAGCACATCATAGAAATCCAGCGGAACCATGATCATCTTCAGCTCATGGTATCCGTCATCCCTTCTGCCTGCGATATCCAGGCAGAGATTGATTTTCGCGTATGCTCTGTCTTTCATTTCAAAACCTCAAAGATCTTTCTGATCTCATCTGTTGTCATTTCCTGTGCTCTTCTGGAAGGATCAATGCCTGCTTTCTGAAGCGCTTCTGACGCCTTCTCCGCATCCTGCAGGTATTCCTTCAGATTATTATAGATCGTCTTCCTTCTCTGTTTGAAACAGCCTCTGACCAGAGCGAAGAAACTGCGGATCTCTTCCGGTGTTTCTTCTGTGTCACGGCGTACAAACTGGATGATCACACTGTCCACATTCGGCGAAGGATTGAAGCTTCTGCCGGGAACCGTAAACAGCTTTTTCACGTCATACAGATACTGTCCCTCACAGGATAATGCGCTGTATTCCGCTGATCCCGGTTTTGCCGCAAAGCGCTCTCCGACCTCTTTCTGAACCATGACCGTAATGCAGGAGATATCCTGGCATTCAAAGATGCGGAAGAGAATCTGGCTGGTGATATAGTACGGCAGATTCGCGCATACCGATACCGTTCCGTACTGTTTCTTCAGTTCTGCCGCCTTTGCGTCAAGATCCTCCGTCAGAAAGTCTTTGTGAATCACTTCAATATTGTCATATGCGCTGAGCACGTCCTTCAGAACGGGAATCAGACGCTCATCGATCTCATAGGCGCAGACAAAGCGGGCGTATCTTGCCAGCTGTTCTGTCAGACTGCCGATGCCGGGACCGATCTCAATGACGGCTCCTTCCGGATGCGACATCTGGGCGCATTTTTCCACGATGACGGGATCCACGAGAAAATTCTGCCCGTAGCCTTTCTTGGCACGGATACCGTACTGATCGAGGATTTCCTTTGTGCGCGAAGGCACCGATATAAACTTTGTCATTCCAAAACCTTTCGCAGTTCTTCTTTCGTTATCTGAAGACAGTTCAGCCTTCTGCGCATCGTTTTGGCTGATCCAAAGCCGATATGCAGTGCCTTTCCTGCCTTTTCCCGCAGTTCAGCGCTGTTCTCTCTGCCGCTTAAGCCGAGCTCATACATGTCCATTGCGCTGATCGTTTCTTTCATATCTTCCGTGTAAGTCACCAGGTTGGCAAGCGCTTCTTCAAGAATTGCTTTCTCAGCGTGTTCCACACCGACCTTCTTCTCTGTTCTTGCGTCCTCTTTCTGCACATAGGCATTCTTACAGCCGGGTACTGTCTGGTTGATCAGATGCCGGATGCGGTTGCCTGGTGAATCGGGATCGGTGAAGATGATCACACCCCTTGTCTTCTGGGCCGCCTGAATCATCTGAAGTGTTTCTTCCGTGATGCCTGTTCCTGAAGTTTCCACCGTATCGCAGTCAAAGAATCTCTGCAGGCGCTGGGTGTCATGCCTGCCTTCGACCACGATCAGTTCTCTGATCGTCTTCTTCACTGTTTTCCCTCCAGGAATCTGTCCCAGTTGGCGGCGATCACATCCGCCATGTGTTCTGTTGTCACATTTCTGACTTCCGCCATCTTCTTGACAATCAGCGGAATATAGGAAGGTTCATTTCTCTTTCCGCGCATCGGCACCGGTGCCATGTACGGGCAGTCCGTTTCCGAAAGCAGATAATTCTCATCAATATCCTCGCAGACTTCCACGGAATGTCTCGCGTTCTTGAATGTCAGTGCCCCGCCAAGCGCGATATAGAAGCCTCTCTTTGTGAATTCCCTTGCCATCTCCTTTGTGGAGGAATAGCAGTGCAGAAGCGCTCTTCCGCCTTGTTCTTTCATGATGTCAAAGGTATCCTGGATGGCATCCCTGGAATGTACCAGATACGGCTTGTTCAGCTGCTTTGCCAGCTCGATCTGGCGGATGAAGAAATCTCTTTGAAGCTTTCTGACTTCCGGATCCTTCTCCCAGTAATAATCCAGTCCGATCTCACCGATGCATGTGATGCGGGGATCTGCGGCTGTTTTGACAAACAGCTGCCAGTCCTCTTCACTGACACCGGCGACATCCTCCGGAAAGATTCCGGCAGCCACCTGGTATTTGTGCAGATCTCTTTCCGCGAAGGCAATGGCCTTCATCGTTTCCTCATGGGAGAGGGTGATGATCATGATCCTGTCAACGTGTGCTTCTTCCGTTCTGCGGATCACATCCTCCAGATCTTCCTGGAATTCCTCTGCCATGATATGCGCGTGTGTGTCGATAAAATACGTCATGTTATTTCCCCAGGCAGAAGCGTGAGAAGATCTCATCAAGCAGATCTTCCTTGCCTGCCTTTCCTGTGATTTCCTTCAGAGCTGTCCAGCTCTTTTCCAGATCGATCGTGATCAGATCCAGTTCCATGCCTGCCTTGAGTGCGTTCACTGCGTCATTCATGGCGCTTTCCGCCTGCAGGGCAAGACCGATCTGACGGTCGTTGTTGAGTGTATCGGTATTGGCATCGATCAGCTGCCGTTCATAGCGTCTGATGATCTCCTGTTTCAGAGCGTCAATGTCGCCTCTGATCGCCGAGATACTGATATCAGATGCGGCAGGTGTGATATCCGTCTTGTTCCAGACGACGATTCTTTCCTTGTCTTCTGTCAGCTTCAGAAGTTCTCTGTCTTCATCGGTTAACGGACTTGTGGCATCCAGCACCAGAATGACAAGCTGTGCCTTTTCCAGTGCTTTGAGAGAACGTTCAATGCCGATCTTCTCCACCGTATCCTCGCTTTCACGGATCCCTGCCGTATCGATCAGATTCAGGGTGATGTCCTGAAAGCGTACAGTTCCTTCCACGAGGTCTCTTGTCGTTCCGGCAATATCAGTGACGATTGCCTTGTCTTCTTCAAGCAATGCATTTAACAATGATGACTTGCCGACATTGGGACGGCCGAGGATGACTGTATCGATGCCTTCTCTGACAGAAGCGGCGTTCTCGGCTGTCTCAATGATCTTTCTGATCTCTTTCAGCCATTTTTCCGCTGCCGGCAGGATCTCTTCCTCGGTCAGCTGATGGACGTCATCGTATTCGGGATAATCGATGTTGACTTCGATGTTCGCGATGATCTGTGTCAGTTCCTCTTCCAGCGGATCGATCAGCTTTCTGACAGATCCCTTGACGGAATGAATCGCCGATCTCGCGTTCAGATCGTCTTTCGCGTTGACGAGGTCATTGACGGATTCCGCCTGAGCAAGGTCCATCTTGCCGTTGAGGAATGCCCTCTCGGTAAATTCACCGGGACGTGCCATCCGCACGCCGGTGCCGAGAATCAGACGCAGCACTTTTCTTGTAAGGAAGACACCGCCATGGCATCCGATCTCGACGATATCCTCGCCGGTATAGGAACGCGGCGCATGGAAAACACTGACAAGCACATTGTCCACCGGTTCTTCACGGTCATAGATGGTTCCATGAACGATCGTGTATCCTTCTGCCTTTGTCAGATCTTTTTTCATCAGCCTGGAAACGCACTGCAGGGCTTCATCTCCTGATACGCGGATCAGAGACACAGCTCCCTTGGCGTTGGCGGTTGCGATTGCTGCTATCGTATCCTTTGCCATAGTCTTACCTCCCCATTATGATACACGATTGTTCTCAAGTGTACACTTGGAAACATGGTATGATTCTGTCATGGAACTGAAAAGAGAACTTGCACAGGCACTTGAGGAGATGCACTATCTCCCTCTGCTTCCGATACAGGAAGAGGCATATCCGCTGATCATGTCAGGAAAGCATCTGTTTCTGCAGGCAAAAACAGGTTCCGGCAAGACAGCCGCGTATCTGATTCCGCTGCTGCAGAAAACAGAACCCCTGCAGAATACACTCACTGCCGTCATCATCGCGCCATCCCGTGAACTGGCCCTGCAGATCCGCAGAGAAGCGGAACAGCTTGCCTCATGGTGTCATATCCGCACCGCATGCGTGATCGGCGGCGAAGATGAAAGAAAGCAGATCAATGCGCTGAAGAACGCCCAGATCATCACTGCCACAGCCGGCAGGCTGCTTTATCTGTTTCAGAAAGGCTATGTGGACATCAGTCACGTGACTACACTTGTCATGGATGAAGCGGATCAGATCATCCTGAACGCGCAGGCAAAGGAAATGGAAGAACTGCTCACACAGCTTCCTCAGTGTCAGAAGATCTGTGTATCCGCCACCTGGCACAGCCGGATCAAAGAATTCATGCCGAAACGGTATGAGAAGCTGATTGCGGATGAAGGATGGAATGAAAACATCGCATCCTGTTATATAGAAACAGAAGACAGAAGAAAGACGCTGGATGAGCTGCTTGCCCATCTGCCTGTCACTTCCGCAATCGTCTTTCTGAAGCACCGTACAGAAGCTGCCCAGATCGCGAGAGAACTGAAACAGCAGGGAATCCTGTGCGCGCCGTTTTCCGCCTTCTATGATGAACATACCAGAAGGAATACCCTGGAAAGATTCAGAAAAGGAGAGATCCGCATTCTGATTGCGACGGATGCCGCCGCAAGAGGACTGGATATCCCGGATGTATCGCACGTCATCCACTACGATCTGCCGGAAGATACCGCTTCCCTGATCCACCGTGCAGGCCGCAGCGCTCACCAGCAGAACACCGGCACAAGCATCTCTCTGTTAAAACCCGATGACACATCACATACCGCTGCCTGGCTGCGGACAAACGGAACAGCCATGGAACCAGATCTTTCCATACAGAATGATCTGTCCACACCGCTGATCAAGGAATCAAAGCAGAAAGCACATGTGCGGAGAATCCTGATCCGGGCAGGCAAAAAGGATAAAATACGCCCCGGTGATATTGCCGGAGCGCTGTCTGCCATCCTGCCGTTTGAGGCAATCGGAACCATTGAAGTACAGGACCGCTATACACTTGTCACAATACCGGATGATGCCGTGCTTCCCGAACGCATTGACATCAAGGGAAAAAGCAGAAAGATAGAAGAATCTAAAGCACAATAAAAACCGCAGATTGCGGTTTTTACTAATCTTTGTTTTGATCAGCCCTTGACAGCACCGATCATGACGCCTGATACAAAGTATTTCTGAATAAACGGATAGATGACCATCATCGGAATGATGGATACCATAATTGTAGCATACTTTATCAGCGGGCGGTATATCATTACGTCTTCACCGTCAGCATCTGCGACGATGGAGTTTTCGGTCGACTGCAGGACGATCTCTCGCAGGATCAGCTGCAGCGGCCACAAGTCTCTTCTCTGCGGCAGGTAGATGGAAGCGTTGAACCATGCGTTCCAGTGCTGAATGCCGTAGAACAGTGTAATGACGGCAAGAATTGCCTTGGATACGGGAAGCACGACGTCCATCAGGATTTTGAAATCGCTGGCGCCGTCAATGGTTGCGGCTTCGATCAGTTCCTGCGGAATTTCCATGAACGACGTGCGCATGATGATGATATTGAACGCCGACAGGGCGCCGGGAATGATCAGAGACCATCTTGAGTCAAGCATTCCGAGCGATCTGACAACGATCAGGGTCGGGACAAGACCGCCGTTGAAGATCATGGTGAACATGACGAACATCGACAGTGCCTTGTTTCCGATCAGACGTGTTTTGGACAGGCAGTAGGCTGCCAGGATATTCAGAATCAGACCTACCAGCGTTGCCGCGACAACGTAGATCAGCGTATTTCCATACGCCGTGACGATTGTCGGGTTCTGGAAGATCAGCCTGTATCCGCCGAGTGTCGGCGAACCGAGCGGCTTGATGATCAGACCGCTGTATGCCGCGACCTTGAGAGGATCGGAAATCGATCCCATGGCGACATGCCATACCGGCAGGATAAAGATGATGCACAGCATCGTCAGGAAAATGCTGTTGAATACCGCGAATATTTTTTCACCTGTTGTTCTCTTATTCATATCTCACACCATCCTTACCAGATACTCGTCTCATTGACCTTGCGGCTGATCGTGTTCGCTGTCCAGAGAACGATCAGATTGACAATGGAGTTGAACAGATTGATTGCCGTGGAGTAGCTGTAGTCGCCGTCCTTGATACCGACCTGGTATACGTAGGAAGCGATGACTTCAGCAGTCTCTTTCGTGGAAGGTCCGTACATCAGGATGACCTTTTCATAGCCGACACCCATGATCTGTCCCAGACGCAGGATAAGCAGGACAACGATCGTCGAGGCAATACCCGGAAGCGTGACGTGAATCGTCTGCTGCCAGCGGTTTGCGCCGTCGATGCGTGCCGCCTCATACAGCGTCGGGTCGATTGCGGCAAGTGCGGAAATGAAGATGATCGAGTTATATCCGAGGTGCTGCCACAGGTTGGATCCGATATAAAGGGAGCGGAACCACTTCGGTGAGGAAATGACCGCGCCGCCCTTCCATCCGAGCGACTGGGCAATCGTTGTGATCAGACCGTTCGACTTGCCGAAGTCAAACAGGATCGATACGACGACAACAACGGAAATGAAGTACGGAAGATAGGAAATGGTCTGTACCAGCTTTTTCGCCTTCGCGCTTCTGACTTCATTCAGACACAGAGCGAAGATAATCGGAAGCGGGAATGAGAAGAACAGACCATAGAGGCTGATCAGCAGAGTGTTCCTGAGCGTTCTCAGAAAATACGGGCTGTTGAAATATCTGATAAAGTGAGTGAAACCGACCCACTGGCTTCCGAAGATTCCCTTGGAAATCTGGAATTTCTGGAAACCCATAACGATACCGACCATCGGGGCGTAGTTGAAGATCAGGAAGTAAAGAACGACAGGAATCGCCATAAGGTAGATCTGCCAGTGATTCTTCAGATCCAGCTTCAGACGCTGCCCGAAAGTCCTCTTATTTGACATTGTCTGTGTGCTCATATTCGTGAACCGCGCCTTTCCAGTGATTCTTTTTCATGATGCGAAGAAAGCAGAATTGTCTCATCCTGCTTTCTTCGTGTTTTCAGATGATGATTCGTAAACCGGATGCAGAATTTATCTTGCGTTGTAGCGGTCCAAAGCAGCCTGCTGGAGCTTGATGCAGACGTCGATGTTCATGTTCTTCAGCGTTTCACGGTAAGCGTCATATTCATCAAGAGATCTGTCGCCTGTGATGAACTTGACGTTGTTCTCCTGTACGAATGTTTCGATATCCGTGTAGTACTGTGCATACTCAGCTGTCTCTTCCGTTGTCATCGTGACGGTTGTCGGGATGAAGTTCTTGGATTCATATGTGGACCATACGCCGTAGGAAGCTGCACGGTCTTCCGGCATCTGCTCGATCTGCGCTGCTTCAACACGGATCGGCGGGTTCTTTGCCCAGTACTTCGCAGCTACTGTAGCGGAATCGAGTCCGTCAGGGTTCTTGTAGCGGAAGTCATAGTCGCCGATACGGTGGCCGTCGTCAGCCTTGTACCAGACTTTGCCTTCTTCGGAATCGATACCGTAATTGGCATTCAGATAAACGTCCTTTGCATAGAAGGAGTCAACCCACTTGATTGCTTCTTCGATGTGCTTGCCCTTTGCGTTGATGAGAATGCATACGGACTGCAGATCATGGAAGTTGTTGTTGACGACTCTGTATGCAGGATCAGGATCGGAAGCGCTCTTCTTCGGCTGCTTGACAGCTGTTGCGTAGAATTCCTTGTTTGTAGCGCCTCTGGAGATGTATGCGTCTGTCATACGTGTGCCCCAGTCAACGAGAGCACCGATCTTGTCGTTGAGGATCATGTCGTTGTCAGCCGCAACACCTGTGGACTGTCTTGTGGAGAAGTCAGGGTCGAGCAGCTTCTTCTCATACCAGTCATGGAGCAGTGTCAGATAGTCTTTATAAGCGTCTTCCATCGGTCCGTACTTGACGACGCCGTTCTCCTGGTAGAAATACGGTGCGACACCGTAGCCGGCCATGAACTCGCCGTAGTCGATACCGTACTTGGATGTGTACAGCGGAGCTTCGATATGGAGCTGGTCTCTGAACTTTGTCAGGACTCTTTCCCAGTCATCATATGTCTCAGGAAGAGATGTCTCGCCTACTTTGTCCAGGAAGTCTTTACGGATGGAGATACCCTGGTCGGCATATCCCTTTTCCATGTTGTCCCAGAAGGACCAGAATCCGTACATCTTGCCGGAGTCAGTCAGAGCGTCTTTCTTCGCTGTCGGAATGCTGTTGAGCCAGCTGACATAGTTCGGCATGATGTCGAGGTACTTTGTCAGGTCAACGATATATCCGTCGGCGATTGCCGCATCCATACCGTCACGGTATTTCTGGGTAGCCGGTGACGTGTAGAGAATGTCAGGCAGATTGTCATTGATAAACAGGTTGTTGAACGCTGTTGCTTCCTCACCGACTGCCGGTACGACGAAGTCGATGTGGATGTTTGTCTTTTTTTCCATCCACTGGAAGAACTCTGATTCATTGAAATCGGTCAGCGTACCGATGGAGTTTGCCATCGGATACCAGTAGGAAAGTGTCAGCTTATCACTGACGATCGGATACGTCTGCTGGTTTGTTTCACCCTTTACAACATCGGATGAAGGGATCTCGGTCTTGGCAGAGCCTTCGCCGCCGGATTCGCCCTGTTCAGGTGTGCCGCTGCCCCCGCCGGAACATGCTGTAAGAAGCATCGCCATCGGGAGGGCAGCTGCCAGGAACTTCTTGAATGTGCTCATAAATAATTTCTCCTCCAGAAATGACCCTGTTGACGGAAGGGTACTGACCGGCCGGACTTTCAATTGCATTATGGCGGAAATCCCGTTTTCTCTACGCCTGCCATCTCACGGATTTCCTGATGTGTATTCCCGGGATTTCTGAACGCACCTGCCGGTCCGGCGGCGGAAATACGATACAGAAATTCAGGTAATGCATAATGGACTCACAGCCGGTAAGACACTAAGTCTGCGGAATGATAAGAGCGGCTCTGATTCCTGAATGCATTGTTAAGTTTTGTGAAAATTTTGTGAAACCTGCCAAACACATTATACGTGGTTATCAGTGAAAAGATATATAAAATTACCTTATTCAGGTATAAATTCCTCAAATATGATATTGAATTGTTTCGCCAGCAGCCATGCTGTGAGAGGAATCCCGAAGAAGATGAACATCGGGAATCCGTAAGGAAAATACGTCCACAGGAAAAACGGAAGAATAATCAGGAGAAACAGCTCTGTTCCGAGAATTTTAACGGTGATCGGAAAATGATGAATTGCCAGATATACAGCGTTGGTGAGTGTCCTTCCAAGGGTATTCTCAAAACGCGCAAGCACGAAGAACGTAAATGTAAACAGCAGCAGAAGCAGAATCATCAGGAACACGGCAAAGACCGCGCCGAAAACAGAGATCCTGCTGCCGGCATTGATATTGCCGATCATCTGAATCAGGAAAGCAAAAAGAATGATCAGAACTGCCAGCATCCCTGTCCAGAGAATCAGTGCCTGACGGATATTCTGGGCAAAACTGCGGAAGAACATTTTGATGAAGCTGTCTCCCTCATCTCTTCTCAGCTTGATGCATGTGTAATTCAGAGCAGTTGTTGAGGCTCCGATCGTCACGATTGGCAGTGAGCAGAGAATCCACAGGATATTCAGAGACATGAGATGAAAGATGGTTTCTCCAAGCTCGATGATCATGCTTTTTTCATAGATGTCGTTTTTCATATCATTACTCGTGTTTCCATTTTACAACAAATCCATCCAACAAAAAAAGCGGTATTGCCGCTCAGTTTCAGAAAATGGATCTGACGATGGCGCCGTAGCTGTGCAGACCCGGAAGCAGCGTATTGACGCCGACGAAGGTAAACAGCACAACAGGCACGGAGAGAATCGCGTACCATGCCAGGAATTCCGGGCTTCTGTGACGGTTGACTCTCAGATGCAGATAGACGGCATAGATGATCCATGTGATCAGTGCCCATACTTCCTTCGGATCCCATGTCCAGAATGCTGACCAGGCTTTTTCCGCCCAGATGGCACCTGTCAGGATCGTGATTGTCAGCATCAGCAACCCCAGTGCGATCAGTCTGTATGTGAAGTAATCCATCTGTTCCAGCGTTTCTTCCGGCGCGTTCTTTTTCTTTAACATCAGATACCTGATTCCAACGCCTCCAGCCAACATGAATCCGGCATAGCTGAGGGCTGCTGAACCGATGTGAAAACCGAACCAGTAGCTGCGCAGAGCCGGCATCAGATCGGTGATCTCCTTCGGCTGAATTGCCGCATAGGAAAGAATCAGGAAGGCTGCCGCGATACCGACAGGACGGACCCAGTCCGTCTTCAGCCTGTAGTACATGAATACCAGCAGCGCGCCGATTGACCATGAGAAGGCGGCAGCGAATTCAAACTGGTTGGACAGGGGCAGACGCTTCGCGATGACACCTCTTGCGACAAGATAGACCGTTTCCGCCGCAAAGGCAGCCAGGAAGATAATCCAGGAAACAGATTCCAGTTTTTCTTTTTTAAATACCATGCCGGCAAAGCAGAGGACCATTGCCGCGAAATACAGGACAAGACCTCCGAAGAACAGAATATTCATCATAATGTGTTTTTCCTCTTTTTCAGATATTGATTCAGTTCGATCCTGGTTCCTTCCGGTTTCGGACCAAGAATGGAATATCCTTCTTCACTGACGGAAACCAGCACAGGCTGGGCGAACATCGCAAGATAGATACCGGCAGTCATGATCAGGAAAGAAACCAGAAGCAGGATGTTGACCATGTGCGGTGTCTTCTTGATGCGCAGTCCGGGATATTCCGTCGGTTCATCGAAGGTAAATTTCAGCTCGCCGACTTCCAGGGTATCTCCCGGAAATGCCATCATCATCTCGGAGCTGCCGTTTTCCATCAGGGTAAAGACGTAGACGGGATTTTCATAGTGCCCGCTTGTCGATTCAATCAGAGTTGTTTTGCCATCCGGTCCGGTGATATATCCCGGATACAGCATGTCAAACCAGATGCCGTTCTTTCCGTCTGCCGAAAGGAAGTCCTGCGGTTCCAGCCAGAAGCGTTCTGACTTACCGTTTCTTTCCGCTGTCACACTTCCCTTTGTTCCGTATGTCTGCTGGTATACCTTGTACTGTCCAAGACCAGCCGGGTGGTTGACGGAAATCTCCTTCAGTCCGCTTTCTCTTCCATCCGGAAGGATGATATTGATCGTGCTGGTGAAATCCAGTCTGCCGGTGTCATCCTCGATGCGGAACGAATCAACATAGACCTTTGTCCCGTCATCCAGCGTCAATGCCTCTTTCGGCATGCACGATTCGTCGATGATGACCGGCAGATACATCGCCGCCCCAAACAGCAGAATCGTTAACAGCAAACCAAGATGCGTCAGGAAGGAACCGTACCAGCCGGCGTCATTGCGGGAATAGACCGTGACACCGTCTTTCTCTTCTTTTCTGCAGTGCTGCTTTTCAAGCCACTCGCGGACTGCCTGCACTTCCTCTTTGTCCGCTGCCTGTGCCTGTTTCTTCATATGCAGGGCATTCTCATATGCCTTCGGCTTGTTCTTCAGAAGCGATGTAATCCTTGTCACGGAGCACAGCGTCAGATTCAGACACAGAAGCGCGCTCAGAACGATGAAATACCAGCTGGTGAAGATATGATCTGCCTGCAGGGCAAAGATAATCTGGTAAAAGTCCGGATAATACCGGACATAGGTCATGGCTTCCGCGTTTTGCGGGATCAGACTGCCGATCACGGAACAGACGGTAATCAGTCCGAGCAGAATGATGCCGAATGCCATAGACCGGAAAAACGCGTAGAACTTCTTCATAAATCTCCTTGTAAAAATGCCGTCCTGAGACGGCATTCATTTCAAATGATTCTTCTCTGGCTTATTTTCCGAGAACAGCTTCCAGCTTGACGATATATTCCTCAGCGCTGTCGAGGCACTTTGTCGCAAGTGTCTTGTTGTGAGCACCGTCTCCGTTTTCTACGAATACGAAGTCCCAGTACCACTGCGCGCTGCGGAAGTTCTCACGGACCTCTGCCAGTTCTTTTTCACTCAGTGTATTTTCCTTCACTGCCTTGATGAGCTTCTCATCCAGAGCTGCCAGTCTTTCACCGAGAGCGTCTGTTCTGCCGTTGATCTCTTCATGGATTTTTTCGACATCAGCTGCCAGGTTCGGATGGCACTTGGAACAGCTGTCCGCAAGCAGCTCAGGGTTGTCGAGCGGTGATGTCCAGTAGTGGTTTGTGAAGGTTGTGCCGTCAGCGGCCTTTGTATCTCCCATATGGCAGTCAGCGCATGTCATATTGGAGGCATGCGGGCTTCCTGCGCCCATGAATGTTTCAAATTCAGGATGCTGAACCTTCAGCTTTCTGACACCTGTTTCCTCATCTGTCCAGTCAGCGAACGGTTCATCGAATTCCTCATTGTAGAACTTTAACATGTCATCCGGATTCATCGAAGCCAGATCATGATATGCCAGTGTTGTCGCCTTGGTATCGACTGCGAAGTGATATTCACTGTGGCACTGTCCGCAGGAGAGTGTCTCCGGAGAAACCTTCTCAAGGTCAGCACCGAGAGCGTCGCTCAGATATCTGTGTGTGACATAGAGAACACCCGGTTCATTCTGATGACAGTGGAAACATCCGAAGGCATCCGTGATTTCCGCAGTGAGATCATCAAATGCCATGGAATAGACGCTGTCTCCTTCATTCAGGACCTTGGCAGTCATATTCGATGTCTTGCAGGTATAGCAGTTCGCCATCTTGTGCGGTCTGCCTGTGCTCTGCACGTCTTCCACAACGAAAGTATGTCCGCGGGCACTTCCATACTGAATCGCGAAACCGTATCCTCTGTACAGCGTCTTCAGATAAGGATGGAGTTCCAGATAGCTGTGGATCTCATCATTCTCATTGTTCTTCATGTATGTTTCGAACTCGTTCGGATATTTTTCCGCCCAGTCCTGTGCTTTCGTGACAACAATTCCTGTGCCTGTTTCCGCAACTCTTGCGGTTTCATTGACGGGTTTCTCATCTGCCGGCGGTACGGATGCGCTGGAGGCAGCTGACATTTTGCCGCCTGCTATGCCGAGTGCCGCTGCCGTGACAAAGAGACCCGCAATGGCAAATTTCGCCATTGACTCTGTTCTTTCCATATTAAAAGTCTCCCAGTAATTACCTTACTACTTATAGAGTAGCCTAGAGGATGGTCTGATGTCAAACTGAAGCGAAAGAAAAAACAGGTTTTTCACCTGTTATTCTCCTTTGCTTAACTGCATTGTTATGCTTGTCAGGGAATCATCCTGCATGCGGAGCTTCAGATCATACTGATTGTATCCGATCTCATTGTCCACTTGTGAGCTGATTCTGTATTCACTGCTGTGATTGGAACCGATCTTGGTCCATTCAACACCGCTGTTCTCCAGGGAATCCTCCACGGAGTATTCATATTCACCGACGTAGATATCAAAGGGCAGCTGCAGGAAATAGCTGTCTGTCGTTCCGATGGCAACGACAACTGCCTGATCCGGTGAAACCGGTGTTCCGTCCGGTGAAACAAGCATCGCATCAAAGCTGTTTCCCCACCGCGAGAATGTCACTGTGACCGGATCCGCTCCCACTTCCGCGACCGTATCGCCGAAGGTGTGCTCGGTAATGGTCCAGCCCTGGCTTTCAAACTCGCTGACATTCACCGGCAGTTCATAGACACTGTCATCAAGGATGAACTGCGGCTTTGTCAGATCCTGATCAAGCATTGTATACGGATCCACATATTCTTCCGAAGGTATATCCCATTCCGAAGGATCAACGGAATAGCTGTAGGAATCCCGGTCAGCGATTGAAGTGATCAGGCCGACACCAGCGATCGCAATCGCCGCAACAGTCGCAGCCGTGATGATCACCGCTGTTTTCGCGGAATCCGAAGAAGAGCGTCTTCTCTCTCTTCTCGCTTCTCTTTTAAACTGCGCGCCGTTTGCCGCAAAAGAATCCAGATCCTTGAGTACCCTGTCACTGACACTGATGCCGGGATCATCTTCCTTCACATTGCCGTTTTCATCCAGGGAATCCATGTATTCACTCCAGAGATCCTGCTTTACAGCACCCTGGTCATATTCTTTTTCACTTCTGTTCTGTGTCATCTTCTTCTTACCTGTTTTAAGAATAATATAGGATATGCATGAAAAAATATTAAGAAGTCCTTATTTCCGCTCCGGCACCGAGCTCTTCCAGCGTTCCGTTTCCCTTCGGTTCAATGTTGGAAGTCATATCAGGATTCTTCCGTTTCAGGAATGCGCACAGTCTCTGTGCCTCTTCCATTCCCATGGCAGTGATTTCAAACGGTCCCTCGCTGCCGTCCAGGGCAACGATCGTCTTTCTTCCTTTTTCGTAAACATTCATGGATGTGATGCCTGAGGTCTTCTTCTCTGATACCTGGAAGCCTTTTCCCGCCAGCATCCTGTCCTCCAGAATGAAGGATGTATCCACAGCGCCTCCCTGCAGATATTCATCAATGTCTCTGATCTTCTTCAGGGCAAGTGATGTGCTGATCTTATTCTTATAGTAGAAGAACATCAGAACCGCAAGCACGATGCCGAGAATGATCAGAACGATTCTCATCCACGGTTTTCCCTTGGAGGAATTCATCGCGAAGGCCACAAGAAATACCGCGAATGCCGCAAGCGTCATCGGCGCGCTGAACATCATCGCAATTCTGTTCTGGTAAAACTTTTTAATCATTTCCTGTACCTCCTCCTGTTCAGAAACATATTATATCAAAACAGTCTTCATTCAGACAGAAAAAGCAGAGTCACCCTCTCAGCACCAGATACATACTCACCATGCATGAGAATATGAGAATCGTTATCATTTTTGTTGACTCGAAGATAGCACGGTCATAAAATGATAACTGTTCTCAATTTCAGGAGGCATTATGCGTACAGGTATTTATAAAACAAGACACAGGGAAGACCTGATGGAATACTTCGAAACAACAGGCGCAAATCATTTCACCGTGAATGACGTCTGTGAATACTTCAAAAGCAGAGGGTCCGCCATCGGTACGGCAACCGTCTACAGACAGCTGGAAAAGATGGTGGACGAGGGGATCGTGAACAAGTACATCATCGATGCCAACAGTCCGGCATGCTTTGAATACATCGGTGAACATACGCATCATGATGTATGTTTCCACTGCAAGTGCGAAAAATGCGGGAAACTGATTCACCTGCACTGTGAAGAGCTGAAAGCCATCGGTTCCCATCTCAAACAGGAACATGACTTTGTGCTGGATCCCAAGCGCACGGTCTTCTATGGAATCTGCAGTGAATGCGCTGCCAGAGGTGCTGTATGAAAAAGAGAGTGATTGCACTGATGACAGCCGTATTGATGTTGATACCGCTGAACGCCTGTTCAAAAGAACAGAGCACAGAAGATACGACAGACAAACTCAAGATCGTCACAACGATTTTCCCGGAATACGACTGGGTACGCAGTCTGATCAAAGGAAATGAAGACAATATCGATCTGAAAATGCTGATCAGCAGCGGTACGGATCTGCACAGCTTCCAGCCGTCCGCCGATGACATCATCAATATCTCCAGCGCTGATATCTTTATCTATACAGGCGGTAAATCCGATGAATGGGTGGATGATGCCCTGAAGGAAGCCGTAAACAAAGAGATGACTGTTCTCTCCCTTCTCAAAGAGCTTGGTGATGCCGCAAAGGAGGAAGAGATCAAGGAAGGCATGGAACATGATCATGAACATGAGGAAGAACATGAACTGGATGAACATATCTGGCTCTCGGTAAAGAATGCATCCGTTCTGTGTGAATCCATCTGCGATGCGCTCTGTGAGAAAGATCCGGACAACAGTGAACTTTACAGAAACAATCTGGCCTCTTATCAGAACGAACTGGCTTCGCTGGACCAGAAATATACAGATACCGTCACTTCAGCCGCAAGGAAGACGCTGCTGTTTGCGGACAGATTCCCATTCCGCTATCTGACGGATGACTACGGACTGGATTACTACGCTGCCTTCTCCGGCTGTTCTGCCGAATCAGAAGCCAGCTTTGAAACGATTGTCTTCCTGGCAGAGAAGATCAATGAACTGAAGCTTCCGTATGTATGTCAGATTGAAAGCTCTGACGGCGGTATTGCCCGTACGGTGATCAGCGCCAGCGCAGACAAGAACCTGAAAATACTCACATTCAATTCCCTGCAGTCTGTTACAGATAAAGACGTAAAGAACGGCATCACATATCTTTCTGCGATGGAAGATAATCTTGCCGTACTGCAGGAGGCACTGCATCAGGAGAATTAACATATGTCTTTGATAACTGTGAGGAATCTCTGCCTCGGCTATGATTCCCGTGTGATTGTGAAAGATCTGAATTTCTCAGTCAATGCCGGAGAATATCTGTGCATTGTCGGAGAAAACGGATCCGGCAAATCCACACTGATGAAAACACTTCTGCATCTTCAGAAACCGATCAGCGGTCAGATTGAAACCGGTGACGGACTGAATGCGGATGAAATCGGATATCTTCCCCAGCAGACGGAGATCCAGAGAGACTTCCCTGCCTCTGTCAGGGAAATCGTTCTTTCCGGCCGTCTCAACCACTGCCGGAAGAGATTCTTCTATAACAAAGAAGATAAGGAAATCGCTGCGAAGAACATGGAAAGAATGGGAATTCTTCCTCTTGAGAACAGATGTTACAGAGAGCTTTCGGGCGGCCAGCAGCAGCGTGTTCTTCTCGCGAGGGCATTATGCGCAGCGGAAAAGATCCTGCTTCTGGATGAACCTGTATCCGGACTGGATCCGAAGGTCACCCAGGAAATGTATGATCTGATTGAAAGCCTGAACAAGGAAGGCATTACGATCGTCATGATTTCCCATGACATCCAGGCTGCCCTGCATTACGCATCGCATATCCTCCATATCGGAGATACGGTATTCTTCGCGGAAAAAGAAAAATATCTGGCAGAAATCCAGAAGGGAAAGGAGGAACTGATTCTCCATGGCTAAATTGTTTCAGTACCTGCAGTTCCCGTTTGTACGCTACGCGCTGATCGTCGGCGTGCTGATTGCGTTATGTTCCTCGCTGCTCGGCGTCACGCTTGTGCTCAAGCGCTTCTCGTTTATCGGCGACGGTCTTTCCCATGTGGCATTCGGCGCCATGGCTGTGGCCAGCGTCATGGGCTTCACCAACGAGATGTTCCTGGCGCTGCCGGTCACGGCACTCAGCGCTGTTCTGCTTCTGAAAGGAGGACA